>DASYNR010000067.1:0-26271 GCA_036008485.1 Candidatus Acidiferrales bacterium
CGCGATTGCCGATGCGCTGGACAAGAACGAGAGCAAAGTTCGCCATCCGCTGCACGGAATTCCCATCCTTATTAAGGACAACATTGATACGGCGGATCGGATGATGACCACCGCTGGTTCGCTGGCACTGGTGGGCGCGAAACCAGTGAAGGATTCTTTCGTGGCGCGGAAATTGCGCGAAGCGGGGGCGGTGATCTTAGGCAAAACAAATCCGAGCGAGTGGGCGAATATTCGCTCGAGTCATTCAACAAGCGGATGGAGCGGGCGCGGCGGACTCACAAAGAATCCATATGCGCTGGACAGGAATCCGTGCGGATCGAGTTCCGGTTCCGGCGCGGCAGCTTCCGCGAATTTGTGCGCGGCTTCGATTGGAACGGAAACGGACGGGTCGATTGTGTGTCCATCATCGGCGAACGGGATGGTGGGAATTAAGCCGACGGTGGGACGTGTGAGCCGCGCGGGAATTATTCCGATTTCGCATACGCAGGATAGCGCCGGGCCAATGTGCCGCACTGTGCGCGATGCAGCGATTGTGTTAAGCGCGCTGATAGGTGTAGATCCCGATGACAGCGCAACCAGTGATGTCGGGAGAAACTTCAAATCGGATTTCACTGAGTTCTTGAAAAAAGACGGCCTCCGCGACGCGCGCATTGGCGTGGTGAGGAAGTATTTTGGATTCAGCGACACTGTTGACGCGTTAATGGAAACTGCGCTGGACGCGATGAGGAAAGAAGGCGCCATTCTGGTGGATCCCGCGGACATCGATACGATTGGCAAAACGGGCGACAACGAAACGCTGGTGCTGCAATATGAATTGAAAGCGGACATGAACGCGTATCTGGCGAAACTTGGGCCGAACGCGCCGATGAGAACTTTGAAAGATTTGATCGCGTTCAACGATCGCAATCACGAAAAAGAAATGCCCTATTTTGGGCAGGACATGTTTATAAAAGCGGAGGCCAAGGGGCCGCTGACGACGAAAGAATATTTGGACGCGCTAGAAGCGAATTTGCGAATGGCGCGCAAAGAAGGAATTGACGCGGTGATGGATAAATTCAAACTTGATGCGCTGGTGGCGCCAACGGGTGGTCCGGCGTGGATCACGGATCTGATGAATGGAGACAATGCGGCGGGGCAAAGTTCGAGTGGCGCGGCGGTAGCAGGATATCCGAGCGTCACCGTGCCCGCGGGATTTGCATTTGGCGCGCTGCCGGTGGGAATTTCATTTTTTGGACGCGCTTGGAGCGAAAGCGTGCTAATCAAGCTGGCGTATTCGTTCGAGCAGGCAACGAAAGTAAGAAAAGCGCCGAGGTTTTTGTCGACGATTGAACTGAAACCATAATGATAGGAATTCTGGTGCATGGTGACAATCATTTCATTCTAGGTGGACCGATTCCGGATGACGCGAGCGCGATGGAAATGGCGCGCCACTGGTCGATTGTTCAAATCGGCGGCGAACCGACATCGAAATTCGGGAAATGGGAAATTCGCACGAAGGAGTTTCGCGAAAATTTGGAGTGGGCCGTGATTGTGCCGGGCGAAAGCAAGATTTCCGGAGGAGTTTTGAAATTACTGGCGGAGATTTCAGCGAGAGGGATTCAGATTCGTGAATGCAAAAAATAAAGTGCAGGAGGAGTATCTGATGCGCATTTCAAAAATGGTTGTGGCAGCTTTCGTGATTGTGCTTACTTGGGGCTGCGGAGGCTCAACTGTTTCATCTCCAAATGGTGGTGGAGATCTGGCTCGCACAAGTTCGTCGACTTCGAGCGGCGGGAAGATCGTCGGCTTCGCGTTCGTCGACGCGTCGGTGACCCAGCAGCACTCGAACGCGAAGATTCCGGCTGGAACGAAAATTTATCCGCCGGGTTCAAAACTTACCGGAACGGATGGATGCTCAACGACGAGATATAACACCGATGGATTGCCGATCGTTATTATCGAATATAGCGGACGGCCGACGGCAGGAAGCGTTGCGGTAACTCGACATCCTGCAAGCGGCGGAAATTTTGCGGACGCTCCGTACTATCTCGACTTGAACCCCGGGACCACTGTGCAGACTTTGGGCCCGTATTTTGACAACGGCACGTACGATGTTGTCTTCTCATATGACTACAATCTTGGCGCAGGGCAGAAAACGTCGGCTTCGTACACGTTGGCGCGCAGTTGTCCGCCGGTGCAATAAGATCTGAACTTGAATTTCAGATGACGGGCTTCAAAACTTCCAGCGGATTGGGACTCTTCGGCGGGTGCCGGCTGTAGAGTTCCAGAATTACTTCAAGCTCTTCTTGCCGGATCGGCTTGGATAAATAACCATCCATGCCCGCTGCGAGGCAGCGCTCGTCGTCGCCCTTCATCGCATGGGCCGTCATAGCGACGACCGGTTGATGAAGACCAGTAGTTTTTTCTTTCAAGCGGATCGCCGCCGTCGCATCGAATCCGTCCATCTCGGGCATTTGTACGTCCATCAGAACTAGATCGAAGTGATCTTTTTCGAGCGCAGCAAGCGCTTCCATTCCGTTTACAGTCGCCACGACGGTGTGGCCTTTCTTCTCGAGTATTTTAGTGGCCAGCAAACGGTTGACGGCGTTATCCTCCGCCAACAAAATCCGCAGTCCGGGCGCCGGACTTTGCGAACCTTCCAACGAGAAGCGTGTGATCAACGGCGACGGCGCTGTTTGTTTGCGCGCGCCAAGCACACGCGCGATCGCTTCGCGAAGCTCCGGCTGGCGAATCGGTTTCAGAAGATACGCGGCAACTTCCAAATCCTTGCAACGCGTCGCATCGCCCTGATGTCCTGCGGAGGTGAGCATCATAATTGTCGCCGCCGCAAATTCAGGGACCTGGCGCATGCGCTCGATTAATGTGAATCCGTTCATCATCGGCATGTGCATGTCTGTGAGAATCAGCGCGTAGGGATCGGTTACTTTCAGTGCGGCGAAAAGCTGAACGAGCGCTTGTTCACCGCTGCTTACCGTCGTCGTCCGCATTCCCCAACGAGTCAGCATTCCTTCCAGGATACGCAAATTCGTTTGATTGTCGTCAACGATCAGGACTTTTACGCCCAGTAGTGAGTCAGGCGAAGCAATTGCGCTGGGCGCAATCGACTGGGAATCCGGAATTTTCAGCCGCACTGTAAAATTAAACTTGGATCCTTTTCCCACTTCGCTTTCCAGCCAAATTTTTCCGCCCATCATGTGAACCAGACGCATAGAAATACTTAGGCCAAGGCCAGTGCCACCGTAGCGCCGGGTCGTCGATGAATCGGCCTGCGCAAATGGCTGAAAAATCGCACCGAGCTTGTCGTCGGGAATTCCGATTCCCGTGTCGGATACTGTGAAATGGAAAAGGTTGCCGCCGCTCTCGTCTTTATCCCTTTCCACCTTCAGCGCCACTTCGCCGTCATGCGTGAACTTGATTGCATTTCCGATTAGATTGAAGATGATCTGCCGCAGCCGGTTGGCATCCGCTTGAACAACCTGCGGAATTTCCGGATCCACTTCACACAGTAGTTCGACTCCTTTTTCATCGGCGCGCAGCGCGAGCGTCCTCATCGTGGCGTCCAAGCTTTCGCGTAAATCGAAATCTGTTTCTTCCAGATCTGTTTTTCCGGCTTCAATTTTGGAAAAGTCCAGAATGTCGTTGATGACGGTCAGGAGCGAATCGGCGGACAACTTCACCGTCTCCAGACATTGCCGTTGATCCGGCGTCAGATCTGTATCGAGAACGAGATCGGTCATGCCCATTACGCCGTTGAGTGGTGTACGAATTTCGTGGCTCATGTTTGCGAGGAATTCACTCTTGGCTCGACTGGCAGCTTCCGCTGCAAGCTTCGCGGCTTCGCGTTCTTCTTCTCTCCGCGCGCGATCCGTCACGTCGCGTACAAAAGCCGCGAAACTGTGTGTGGCTCCTGTTCGGATGACGGAAATGCCAAGTTCCACCGGAAATTCTTTGCCCGAGCGATGAGTCGCTGCCATCTCAAGATGGTCGTTTATATTGGAGCGCGCCTCCGACTCGAGGAGCTGTTGAAGGCGAAGTTTGTGCGCCTCGCGGCGGTGTTCCGGAATTATAAATTCCGAAAGAATTTTTCCGATGGCTTCCGATTTTGACCACCCAAATATTCTTTCCGCTTGTGCGTTCCAGTCGGTGACTCGTCCTGCCGCATCCATGCCAATAAAAGCATCTAACGCCGTCTCGACGATTTGTTGATAGCGCCGCTCGCTGGATTCCAACGCCGAGGTCTGAACGGAAAAGCGCCTGTCTGCAACGGCCATTACGAGCACGAGTCCGAGAACCATAAATGTGATGAGAGCAATTCCCGCAATGCCGAGGGTAGATACCCTTAGTGAGTGAAGGAATAGATCTGCGGGCATCGTCGCGGGCACGAAGCTTGCTGCAGCCATGCCGGTGTAATGCATCACAGGAATTGCCGCGCCCATCACAAGAGCGCTCAAGCCTTTTCGCAAACCCCATCCTGTGGTTCGCGTGCGAAAATAAAACGTCAAACACAACGCTACAAACGAAATCACGATCGCGAGTACGACGGAAAGAGTGACGATTTTCGCAGAATAGACGCACATTGCATCCATCCGCATCGCCGCCATTCCAATGTAATGCATGGCCGCAATTCCACCGCCCATGGCGACGCTACCGGCCACCGCTGCTGCCACACCCATCGCGCGCCGGCTTACGACGAACAGAGCAATTGCAGAAGCAAGAATCGCCGCTAGAAGAGAAAGCAAAACCGTGGGCCAGTCATACTCAACCGGAACGCTCATGCGGAATGCCAGCATTCCAATGTAATGCATGGACCAAATTCCTGTCCCCATGGCGGTCGCGCCACCTGTCAGCCAAAAATATCGTGAACGGCCGCGCGCTGAAGTCACGCGTCCAGCAAGATCAAGTGCCGCGTATGACGCAATAATCGCTATGACGACAGAAAGCGCGACAAGCCAGTGGTTGTAAGTGCCGGTCAAAAATAAATCTTGTGAATTCATGCTGTCTTCCCGATCTGGAACGCAAATGAAACTATCCCTTAATCAGCGGCAAAAATGTCGAAGTAGCCCCGCATGGAATTCCACGCGGCAACACGATTTCTTCAACTGTCTCTGAAAATTTCTCGAGAGGAAAGAATTGCCAGACAGGCCCATAAGGATTGCCAAATCCGCCCGAGCGGGTCAGTACCAGTTTGGCCCTATGGCGTGGCAACGCAAGCGGGTGCGTACCTGAAGGTACACTGTGCGTTCCAGCACAGTGCCGATTATTTCGAGACGTACGGTGTACTCGGCGGGAAATCTGACAAAGCGCCGCCTAACGTATTAAACTCAACTCGCCGAGGAGGTGACAAATGAATTTCCTGCGCAAACTGATCGTTCCAGCATTAATTTCATTTGCTGTGATTCTCGCTACGATTGCCGTCTCATCGCGTCTTCATTCAGGTCGCAAAATATTTGCGGCCGCGCCGGATGCCCAAATCTCACCCGCAAATTCGCCGGAGATTGCCAGACTCCGCGCCGAATGGGTAAAGGACTTGCATACTAAGCAGCTCGATCAAATCGCCGCGCTTTATGCTGAGGATGCGGAGTTCTTGCTCGCAACCGGCACTCGAGTTTCAGGCCGCGCGGCGATCCGCGAGCTTTGCAAAAATATAATGGCCACCATGACCAGCGACATTACTCTGCGCACCGCAACGAGGGAGCGCTCCGAAAATCTCGCATATGACAGCGGAGATTATTCCGAGACTCTCACCAGCGTTGCCGACGGAACCGTTACGCCATACAAAGGCACTTACGTGATGATCTTCAGGCGTCAAGCGAATGGCGCTTGGGTAATCGCCGAACAAGCGTGGACCGACGCTTCGGCTGCAGCGCACTAGAAAAATCGCGACGGCAAATTCGCCGTTCGCCGGTAAATTTCCGCCGTTCGTCGATTAATTACAGACTCAAATCGTCCATTCCACTAGTCTGCGCGCATGGAGAGGAACCCAGTCCATCGCGCAGAACGGGCCGCGGCAAATTCAGTTGGCCGTTCGACCGGCTCTTCATTTCCGATCATAACCTTTGCATGGTTAGCCGCATGTTTGCTAATTCTTCTCGGCGCTGCTTTTGAACTGGGAATGCTCGGCTTTGGACCGTACAATTCCACCGGTGTCTTGCTGCTTTCAGTCGTTGGTAAAAATGCGTGGGCAACGCTGACCGATTTGGCGTTTCCGGAGCTGTGCGAATTCGTCAAAATTTGGCCGCTGATACTTGTCGCTCTCGGCGCGTCGTTGTTGTTGATCGCTCAGCAGCGGAATCGATTTGAATCGGTTGGCGCGGGATCTGGAAGGAAAGAAAATCATGCCAATTGAACCTGGAAAAGCGAAGCGGGCTCTCATCGTTCAGCTTCACATGGGCGGCATGGCGTTCGGAATATTTCTAGTGGCGCTCGGAATCCTCCTGTTGTTGGGCCAGTTGGGAATCGTTTCCACTGATCATCTATTTCGTTTCTTTTGGCCTACCATCATGATTTTTCTCGGTGTCGAATTGATTTTTTCCAAAGGACGTTTTTCGCGAAACCGCTTCAACAGGGAGGCAGGCGGTTTCCTGATCATGGCGGGGATCATTTTGCTGCTCAGCAAGCTCGGATATTTCCACTTCAGCTTTTCAGTGATCTGGGCGCTCGCTTGCATCTACTGGGGCATTTGGATCGTTGCGCGGACTTTTGGATTGCGGAACTGGTGGGAGGCACAAAGCGCGCGCCCCCCGGACGATAGGGTTATCGACATAACGGATACCGATCCACAGAGGGCGCCTGCCGACGTCTCCGCGGTATTCGGCACTTTCAAACGGCCCATTACGTCTAGAAATTTCACGGGCACGAAACTCGAAGCGATTTTCGGAGAAGTCGGGATCGATTTAACGAAAGCTGAAATCGAAGGAGACGAAGCCACCATCAAGGCTGACGCCGTTTTCGGCGCTTGTGTAATCCGCGTTCCGGAAACGTGGCACATCTCGGTGCGCGGCTCCGCGGTGATGGGAGAATATATGGACAAGACTCGCCAGCGGCCGGTGGAAGGTCCTGGCATGAAAACCTTAATCGTGGTCGGCAGCGCCATTTTCGGAAGCGTTGAAGTGAAGAACTAGAAAGTTTCGCGCGCTTATGCATCCAATTCTAAGTCAGATCCGCCGGCTCGCGATTTATTTGCTCGTGTGGATTCCTCTCGCGGCGATGGTGGCGTATCTGATGCGCGCGCTCGCGGGACTCACTTGGCGCGAAGCAGCCGCCATGTCCCTGCCGTTGTGTTTTTTCTACGCGTTCGTCTGCTTGTCGGCGTGGTATCCGTGCCGCGCAAATCCATTCGATCGCTGCAGTATCAGCCGGCTTGTTCAGGTCCATGTACTTGGCGCGGCAATAGCGGCCAGTCTGTGGGTTCTAGGCGCGGAAATTGTTGCGCGCGGCCTGGCCGAAACAAATTATTTCCCAGATTTCACCAGCCGCCTCTCGCGCGTGATTCCTCTTTTACTCGGGCTGGGTGTGTTGTTCTATCTGTTGTCCGTAAATTTTTATTACGTGTTGCTGGCCGAGCAGGCTTCGCAGGAAGCCGAAGCGCGCGTGATGCACGCGAGTATTCTGGCGCGCGAAGCGGAATTGAAAGCGTTGAAGGCGCAGGTGAATCCTCATTTTTTATTCAACAGTTTGAATTCTATTAGCGCGCTTACAAGTTCAGACGCGCCGCGCGCTCGCGAAATGTGCGTCCTGCTCGGCGATTTCTTGCGGCGCACACTGGGGCTCGGTGAAAAATCCGCGATACCTCTCGAAGAAGAACTTTCGCTTGTGCGAGCGTTCCTCGCCGTCGAGAAAATTCGCTTCGGAGCGCGAATCCAGATGGACGAAAGTATTCAGCAGGAAGCGCTACAGATTCAGATTCCGCCGTTGCTTCTGCAACCGCTCGTTGAAAATGCCGTCGCGCACGGCATCGCAAATCTTGTGGAAGGCGGATGGATCCGCCTGGACGCAAAATGCGGCGGCGGGAATCTTTCGATCACGGTTGAAAATAATTTCGATCCGGACGCCCCTCCGCGCCGCCGCGGCGGAGTAGGACTGGCCAATGTTCGTCAGCGGCTTTTCGCGCGCTATGGCGAGAGCGCGAGTTTTGTAGCGAGCACCGATGCTAACCGTTTTCGCGTGGCGATCGTGATGCCCGTCGACTTGGAGGTTCGCAGCTGATGAGCGCAAAGACGAAATCGAAAATTCGCGCCGTAATCGTGGATGACGAGGAATTGGCGCGCCAGGTGCTACGCGAATTTCTTTCGATGCACGCTGAAATTGAAGTGATTGCCGAATGCGTGAACGGATTTGAGGCCGTGAAAGTTGTGCACGAGCAGAAACCCGATTTGGTATTCCTCGATATTCAAATGCCCAAGCTCGATGGGTTTGAAGTTCTCGAGTTAATGGACGCAGGCCCGGCCGTTATTTTTGTTACAGCGCACGACACTTACGCTATTCGCGCATTTGAAGCGCACGCCGTGGATTATCTGCTAAAGCCATTCAACTCCGCACGATTTGGAGCGGCTCTCCAACGCGCTTCGCAAAGGCTTGGCGGGAAAATTCCGGCCGCTGCGGAATTGGCCGCTTCGGCGCGTCCTCCGGCGCAATATCTCGAGCGTCTCGCCGTGAAGGATGGCACGCGCGTGTTTATTATTCCCGTCGCAAAATTGGATTACGCCGAAGCTCAGGACGATTACGTCGAATTAAACGCCGAAGGGAAAAAATATTTGAAGCAGCAGACGATCTCTAGCCTCGAATCCGGACTCGACCCCGCACGCTTCGTGCGGATTCACCGCTCCTACATCGCGAATCTCGAGCGCATCACTAAGGTCGAGCCTTATGCGAAAGATAGCCACGTCGCCGTGATGACAAGCGGCAAGCAGTTGCCTGTCAGCCGCGCCGGATATGCGCGGCTTCGTGCGTTACTCGATCGCTGAGCGCAAACTACAAAATAATTAATCCGCGCCGCGCGCCAATGGCCACTGCTTCCGCACGCGTGGACGCGTCAAGCTTATTGAAAATCGAACTAATGTGGAATTTCACCGTGTGCTCCGATATTTTCAAGCGCCACGCGATTTCCTTATTCGCAAGCCCATCCGCCAGAAGATTTAGAATCTCCGATTCACGCGGAGAAAGTTGCTGAATCGGCGAATCGAGCAGTTCGCGCGAAGAATATTCTGGAATGAATGCGACTCGCTCATTTTCTGCGGCCAAGACTTCGCTAAAAACTTCAGGATGAATAACCATCAGTCCGGCGCCCACAGCTTCAATCGCAGCGTGAATTTCTTTATCACTCGCCCACGCCGGCAAAATAGCACGAATCGTCGAATCTGTTTCTTTCATCCTGGTGATCGCATCGGTGAAACCGGCTTGCTCAGCGAGAAGAATTATTGCTACTCCATCGGCTACAGAATCATCCACCGAGAAACGACCTGGATGATGCACTGAGGAATGCTCGACCAACACAATAGGTTCCGCGAACTCAGTATCGTCGAGTTGCTCGTTTACAACGTCACGATCCACACCACCGCCCGCAAATTCCAGCGAAGGCTCTGACTGAACAATCGCAGTAAGCCGGGAGAGTTCCTTCGCTGAGTCGGCGAGAATAAATACTTTAATCAAGGTTCTCGTAGTTTCCGCGCATGATGCGCTTTTCACATTTGCCGCAAGTCATTAGATACCGCGGAAGTGAAAAGCGCGTCAGCGTGAAAAAAAACTAGTTTGCGGCCGGGCGTTCGCCGATCGTAATCGCGATTTCGATCAGCGTACCGCCGCGAATGATGGACACCTTCGCAGTTTTGCCAATCTGCGTGCCAATCAGAAATGACTGCACGCTGCGAAGTCCGCTCAACGGTTTCCCGTCCAGCCCGATGATCACATCGCCCAGCATCACTCCGGCTTTTTCGGCGGGACCATCGGATTCGACGCTCGCAATCATGATTCCGATTTCGCTCGACAATTTCAGAGACTCACGAATCTTGCTCGACAGTCGCACTGCCTGCATCGCCACTCCAAGATACGCTCGCCCGACGCGGCCCTTTTTCTCTAACTCGATGCTTACGCGATCCACGGTTGATGCAGGAATCACCAGCGAAGCTAGCCGGGAAAGTCCTGAAGTATTTATTCCATACGCGCGGCCTTGGTCGTCGATCGCCGGCCCACCAGAAAGATTCGGATGAAGCCTACGATCCAACCGGACGGTAAGATCCAATTGACCGCCCTGCCATGTTCGCAGCGCAGGTCCCGTCACGCCGACCAACGCCGAAGCCGCTCGTACCGCACCTTCCGCAGTGCGTCCAGTGGCGAGAATTAAGTTTCCGGCCTTCAATGTGGCGGCGTCAGTTTTTTCGGCAACTGCCAGATCGCCCGCATCAATTTTCAGAATCGCAAGATCCGTAGTGGAATCTCGGCCTGCTAATGTTGCCGGCACGTTGCGTCTATCAGGCAAAGTGACAGTGATCTCCTCATCGCGCTCCACGGTGTGATCGGCGGTGACAATAATTCCGGCACGCCAGTGAACTCCGCTCGACGGAATTCGGCGGCGCGCGTGCACCGCTACGACCGAGCGGCCGGCGCGATCAATCGAGTTGGCAAAGTCGTTCGATAGCCCTTGCCACGTACTGGATACAGATGTTTCTTGCGGCATTGATTCCTCCCAAAAAGTTGAAAATATTTCGCCTCCGGCCGGTTTCAGCCCTCAGCCATTTGGAAGGATAGCGCGCAAAAATTTCGAGCACATCGCCCAAACGGCTAGGTAAGCGCGAAAATCACGAAAGAAGATATCGCGAGGACTGTTTGAAGCGATCGAAGGTTTACTTGGCCGCGCGACGCCAAACCGCAAATGACATTCCCTGCGGGTCGAGCAATACGGCCATCTCATCGCCTTCGGGCAAAATTGTTGGCGGGATTATTTGCTTAGCGCCCAGGTTTTCAGCTTTTTTCACAAAAATCTTTACGTCATCCACTCCAACAAACAACTGAACAAAGTTCGGAGCCTGCGGCGGCGCTGGCCAGATCCCGCCCTGAATTCCTTCTTTCGAGCCGGTGCCGATCTGTCGATAGCCCATTGGATTGCCGGCATCCACTTTCCAATCGAAAAGCGACGAATAGAATTGCGCGGTTTCATCCGGCATCTTTGATAAAATTTGAAATTGCAAAACTGGATTTGCCATTGTTCCTCCAGAATCATTTCAGAAAGGCGTTTGCGCCAAACTCGAACGCGCTCTCTCGCACACGCGCAAGCGCCATTACAAGAAACTCACGTTCCGTAAGTCGTGGAATCCCAGTCAGATCCGTCCACGAGTTCTGGCCGTTAGCTGCGATCAATCGCAAACGCAGCAAACGGCTGAAAGCGATATTCACTTCGTCCACGCTCACGCTGAGCTGCCCGGCAATCCATCGGCAATCCGCGCGAAAGTTCGGCTCGCGCGATAATTCCAAAATCTGAAAATGAATTGGCTCTCGTGTGATGCTCGCCGCTTCCGCGGTCCAATGACGCAATTGCTCGTGCCGCGCGTGCGCTGCCGCATCCGGCGCGGATTCCGCTGCCAAATAGAAGGTAATTTCTTCTTCGCCGATGCCGAGTTTTTTCGCCCACGTCGCAATGCGATTCTCGGGTACGCGCCGAGTGCCGCGCAAAATCTGCGACAGCGTTGAGTGGTCCGTCCGCAGAAATGTCGCAAATGCGCGAACCGAAAAACGAGAATTTCGTTTCCGCCGCGATTCAAATTCTTGGCAAAGCCGTTCGCAAAATAGTGTCTGACTCATGGCGCGATGGTACGAGAATCCTGCTGTGCGAGCAATACTGTCCGGAAGAAAGTGGGGCACGCGAATGCCCCGCGCGAAATGGAAAAATCACGCCTCTGCTATACTGCCGCTCATGCCTTCTGCGAAACCGGCAAAGAAACTTTTTCTCGTGGACGCGATGGGCTTCATCTTCCGCGCGTTTTTCGCGCCGATGGAACGCCTGCGCAGCCCTTCCGGTATGCCCACGAAAGTTCCCTATCTTTTTGTGCAGATGTTGAAGCGCTTGATGCGCGATTATCAGCCGGATTATCTCGCCGTCGCATTCGATCTGCCTGAGCCTACATTTCGCGACAAACTATTCGCCGAATATAAAGCGAAGCGCCCACCGATGCCGGAAGATCTCGCCATGCAATTACCATATGTAAGGCGCCTGTGCGAGGCCCTGCGCCTGCCGATTCTTGCGGTACCGGGTTACGAAGCCGACGACGTGATCGGAACTCTCGCCGATCAGGCCGCAAAACGAAAACTGGATGTGTACCTAATCACCAGCGACAAAGATTTCATGCAGCTCGTCGGCGGAAATATTCGCGTGATGAATCCCTCGAAGCAAGATTTGCTGATTGACGAAGCGAAGGTCGTTGAGATTCTCGGTGTGCCGCCGGATAAAGTGATCGACATCATGGCGCTGATGGGCGATTCGATTGACAACATTCCCGGCGCGAAAGGAATCGGCGAAAAAGGCGCGCGCGAGTTAATTCAGCGTTTCGGTTCTGTGGAAGAAGCGCTGAAGCAGGCGGACAAGGTGGAAGGCAAGCGCTATCGCGAAGCGCTGCAAACGCAGTCGGAACAAGTATTGATGTCCAAAAAACTCGCGACGATTTCAAAAGACGCGCCGGTGAAATTGGAATTAGACCAATTAACCGCGCGCGATCCCGATACCGATGCTTTGCGTGAGCTTTACGCCGAACTTGGATTTACTTCACTGCTGAAGGAAATGGGGCCGAGCGCGGTACGCATGGCGGAAAACCGCGATTACGAAATACTCGACTCGCCCGCATCATTGCGCAAATTCCTCAAAGATATTCCGCGAGACCAAGAAATCGCGGTGTGGCTGGAGCTAGTGCCATATGAAAAAACCGACGAGCAGGAAGAAGAGGGCTTCGGAAGCAAAGTAGCGGCAATTGAATTTTCCGCCGCCGCAGGCTCGGCGGGAATCGCCCGTTTGCCGGCGGACGATGCAGAACGCGAAAAATGGATGGCCGAGTTGCGTCCGTGGTTGGCTGATGCCGCGCGGCCGAAAATTGTTCACGATCCGAAGTTATTTTTTTTGTTGATGGGTCCGGTGGCCGGCATAAGGCATGCAACGTTGTTGTATTCATATTTGCTGCGGCCAACAACCTCGAATCACGAAATCGCCGAAGTCGTGCTTCGCTGCATGAATCTTACCGTGGCCGGACAATCTGGCGAGCGAGCGGATTGCTTGCGTCAACTGGCGCCGGCGCTCCGCGAACAAGTCGAAGATAAAAAATTAGTCAGTCTCTACGAAACCATTGATTTGCCGCTCGCGCCGGTTCTCGCGCAAATGGAAGAACACGGTGTGCGCGTCGATCCGGAAGCACTCGCAGCGATGTCCGCGACGATGGAAGGCGAAATCCGCTCACTCGAAAAGTCGATTTGGGAAATGAGCGGCGTGGAATTCAACGTGAATTCGCCGCAGCAATTAGCCGAAATTCTTTTTGACAAGTTGAACTTGCAGCCGCCCGCGCGTCGCGGAAAAGCGCGCTCCACCGCCGCCGACGTACTCGAGGCAATGGCGCTGACCCACGACCTGCCAAAAAAAGTTCTGGAGTACCGCGAAATATCAAAGTTGAAATCAACATACGTGGATGCACTGCCGCTGCTCATCCATGGCAATACCGGGCGTCTTCACACACGTTTCAGCCAGACCGGCACGGCGACTGGCCGGCTAAGTTCCTACGAACCAAATTTGCAAAATATTCCCGTGCGCAGCGAACTCGGCCGCCAAATTCGCGCCGCATTCGCCGCAGCGCCCGGCATGACCATGCTCTCCGCGGATTATTCGCAAATTGAGCTGCGCATCCTCGCGCATCTCTCAGAAGATCCCGTGCTCACCGACGCATTCCGTCACGAAGAAGACATTCACGCGCGCACCGCGCAGGAAGTTTTCGGCGTTGGCCCGATGGCGCAGACAAAAGAACACCGCCGTGTCGCGAAAGTAATCAACTTCGGAATTATTTACGGACTCTCCGCATTCGGCCTGGCTCAGCAACTCGGCACGGACACGCGCGAGGCCGCGCAATTCATCAACGCGTATTTCACAAAATATCGCGGCGTAAAAACATTTCTGGACAAAACAATCGCAGACACTCGCAAGACCCTATACACGACAACTCTGTTCGGCCGCACCCGCCCGATTCCAGAAATCAATTCGCCGCAGGTGAATTTAAGAAATTTTGCCGAGCGCACCGCTCTGAATTCTCCAATACAGGGCACGGCCGCTGACCTGATTAAAATCGCGATGATTCAAATCGCGAAGCGCCTTGCAGAAGAGAAGTTCAAATCGAAAATGATTCTGCAAGTTCACGACGAACTTTTATTTGAAGTTCCGCCGAATGAACTGAAGCCCCTGAGCGCTCTAGTAAAAGAGTCCATGGAAAACGCGCACCCGCTAAGCGTCCCCGTAAAAGTGGATTTGAAAGCCGGCCCGAATTGGCGCGATATGAAGGCCATCGAGGGCTAAGAAGAATCCGCTCGGCCTAATCGGAACTCATTTCTACTGGGCCCTTGCTCAATCGTCGCTCTGAAATAATAATTCGTCTCGTTTGGCCCGCTGTACATCAATTCAATTTTCAGTGTGATTCCCAACCATACTTCGGCGCCGCCCACATGTTCCGCGAGTACACGATTTTCTTCGATCACTTTTTCAACAACGTCCGTGCCAAGTTGCACCGTGTACGCTTGATTTGGAAATAACACGAAGCCTGCTTCCGCGGACGTTGCTTTTTCTATCGTTCCTGAATGATCAAACGTTTCGATATGCGCGTGAACGTTGGACGCCGGCACATTTCCAACGTTTATCAATGTGAGGCAATTTAGATACCCCTTCGCTCCGGCATCTTTCCAAAGTTCCCAGCTCTGTACTCCCACGTACGGACGGTGCGTTTGCTCGAAAATTTTCTGCGTCGTTTCCGCTGAATGTCTCGTGGCGCGCCACAACAGCAGCGAAATCAGGACATAGGCAAGCGTCGCCAGCGCCGTCACCCATACGGCGATGTTGGTGGAATTAAGCCAATCGCTGACGATCAGTGCCGTCATTTTTCCTTTTCACAATTTGCGCTGCGCTTCGCCACGAACGCAAATTAGCCGCTAGTGGGGCCGAATGGATCGTATATAAACGAAAATAAGAATTCCGATAATGAGAATGATCAATCGAATGATTCTGAGCTTGCCCATGGCGGTGAGCGTACCTGAACTTGCGCGCTTCGCAAAGCGGAGAATGCGCCAATCGCAATCCGTAATTGACGTTCTCACAATATTTTGTGCTACGCTTTAGTTGACGACAAGAATCCTGCGAGGCGGCGAAATGAAGCATTCCGAAGGGTTTCTAAGACTGGTGAATGAAGCGAGAGCGCGCATCCGCGAAACAAATTGTGCGGAAATTAAGCGTCGCCTGGACGCCGGAGAAAAAATTGCGCTCGTGGATACACGCGAAGAAAGCGAATGGGCGCGCGGACATCTGCCGGACGCCGTTCATCTGAGCAAGGGAATTATTGAGCGCGACGTCGAGTTGCGTTTCCCCGATAAGGAAGCTGAATTGGTGCTCTACTGCGGCGGCGGATTCCGCTCCGCTCTCTCCGCAGATAATCTTCAGAAAATGGGCTACAAGAATGTTGTTTCAATGGACGGCGGTTGGCGCGGATGGCTGGACGCCGGCTATCCAACCATTCAAGACTGAAACTTTCTTGTCTCAAGGCTGCGAGAACTTCCTGAATAATTCTGGCTGGGGCGGGAGGATTCGAACCTCCACCGTCTGCATTAACAGTGCAGCGTCCTGCCAATTGGACCACACCCCAGCAACAAACAATAAGTTTATCGCGATTATCAAGAACTTGTGTGCCGACGACTATTCGTTTTTCGTGGGATCAAGTATTTATTTCTTGAGTGGAGCCGGCTGTGAAATAGAAGGGCCCCAATCGGAAGGCGAAGGCGTCCAGCGTCGCGTGAAATAATCGGAAAGAGTGAATGTGAGAAGCAGCGCCAGCCAGAAAAATGCCGCCAGTATCGCTAGCTTCGTTAGACGCGAACTATATTTCACGTGCATAAAAATCAGCATGACCAAGAGCATTTTCGTCGCGGCGATCACCAGCGCAATCACCGTATTCATTGATCCCAGGTCCACGAAAGCCACGCCGACCGTCAGCGCGGTCAGCCCGAGCAGTGCCAGAAAAACCAACACGTATGAGCGTACGGGAACAATATGCTCGCTCATGTGTAGCGCCCTCCGATTAAATACAACAGAGGAAACAAAAAGATCCAAATAATATCCACGAAATGCCAGTAAAGCCCGCTCACCTCAATCGGCGCATAATATTCCGGTGAAAACCTTCCTCGCCAGGACATGATCACCAGCACCGTCATAATTCCAAATCCAATAATCATGTGCAGCGCGTGCAGCGCAGTCATGAAAAAATAAAAACAGAAAAACATTTCCAGATTCGGCACGGTCACGCCTGAAGGCAGCGCTTCTGTGGGAGAAAATCGCAACCCCGGCACGAGAAAGTGCTCCCATTTCGTATAATATTCGTAGGATTTAATTCCTAGAAAAACTGCGCCTAGCGCCATCGTCAGCAACAAAAAAAACACCAGAGCTTTGCGCTTGCCTGTTTGCGCAGCGTGCACCGCAAGCACCATCGTCAAACTGCTGCCAATCAGAACCGCGGTGTTCACTGTGCCTAGCTTAACGTCCAGCAACCGGCTTCCGAATTCAAATGCCGGCAGATACATCGAACGATAAATTGCATATGCCGCGAAGATTGCGCCGAAAAACATTATTTCGGTGATGAGGAAAACCCACATGCCGAATATTCCGGAATCATTTTGCTGCTCCATATCCGCAAAATGATGTTGCAGATTGCTGGGGTGGCGCGAAGTAGCTTCAGACATGTGCGTCCCCCTCTCCTGCAAGTTCGGCAGACGAAGGCATAGGCGGCATGTGCTCGTAGTCATACGCTTCTTCTGTCACAACCGGAGTCTCTTCAAAATTTTCCGTAATCGGAGGCGAAGCTGTTTTCCATTCCAGTCCCGTCGCATTCCACGGATTCGGCCCGGCGATTTTTCCGTAGCGCATCGACCAGATCAAATAAACCAGCGGAATCAAATACGCGATTCCTAAAATAGATGCGCCGGCCGAAGACATCACGTTGAGCACTTGAAACTCCGCGGGATAAGTAGCATAGCGTCGAGGCATTCCAAGGTAGCCCAGCATAAATTGCGGAAAAAATGTCAGATTAAATCCCACAAAGATCAGCAGTGCAGCAAAACGCGCCCACCCATCTGGATACAAACGCCCGGTAATTTTCGGCCACCAGAAGTGGATTCCGGCCATATACGCCATCACAGTGCCGCCCACCATGATGTAATGAAAGTGCGCGACGATAAAATATGTGCCGTTCAAATGCACATCTGTCGCCAGTGACGCGAGGAAAAGTCCGGTAAGCCCGCCCATCGTAAAAAGTCCGATGAACCCAAGCGCGTAAAGCATCGGCGCCTGATACGAAATTGATCCTTTATATAAGGTGGCCGTCCAGTTAAAAACTTTAATCGCCGAAGGAATCGCCACGAGAAAACTCAGCACGGAAAAAATCAGCCCGGCGTAGATGGATTGGCCGGTCACAAACATGTGGTGTCCCCACACCAGGAAGCTAATCACCGCGATCGCCAAACTGGAAAAAGCCACCATGCTGTATCCGAAAATCCGCTTCCGCGAAAATGCGGCGATCACTTCGCTGACCACACCCATTCCCGGCAGCACCATGATGTACACAGCGGGATGCGAATAGAACCAAAACAAATGTTGAAACAAAATCGGATCACCGCCAAGTTTCGGATCGAAAATTCCCACATGCAGCAAACGCTCAAGCGCAACCAGCACAATCGTAATCGCTACCACCGGCGTTCCCAGCACCATGATCACGCTCGTGGCATACATCGCCCACAAAAATAGCGGCATGCGGAACCACGTCAGCCCTGGCGCGCGCATCTTGTGAATTGTTACGACGAAATTCAGCCCCGTAAGAATCGAACTGAATCCTGTGATGAAAACTCCCAACGCCGCCGCGATTACCTGCGTATTCGCATACGTGCTGCTGTATGGCGTGTAAAAAGTCCAGCCGGTATCCACGCCTCCAGCAAGAATCGCGTACAACGTGAAACCTGCGCCGACAATATAGATGTACCAGCTCAGCAAATTTAATTTTGGAAACGCCAGATCCTTCGCGCCGATCATCATCGGCACCAAAAAATTTCCCAGCACCGCGGGAATCGAAGGAATCATGAAAAAGAAAACCATCACGATGCCATGCACTGTGAAAAGCTTGTTATACGTTGCGGGCTGAACGAGCGTGCCTTCCGGCGTAATCAGGTGCAAACGCATCAGCGTGGCCGCCGCGCCGCCGATGAAAAACATCACCGTGATGCTCATCAAATAAAGCAGCGCGATGCGCTTATGATCCGTTGTCAGAAGCCACGAACGGAATCCGTAATTCGCGTTTAAGTAATTCACGCGCGAATCCGGCGGAGGTGCCACTGCGGCGGTACTCATTTCGCCTTCCTCTCCAAAGCGCCCAACGACTTCACGTATGCCATCAAATCCAAAATTTGCTCCTCGTTCAGCTGCCCTTGAAACGTAGGCATCACCGGCGCGTAATTCTCCAGCGGCATCGAATTCGGATTCGTAATTGCCTGACGAATAAAAGTTTCATCCACGTCCAGCGTGCGGCCGTCTTTCAGTTTTTGCGGCTTGCCGAAAATTCCGTTCAGCGAAGGCCCTTTCCCGGTTTCATCCGGCTTGTGGCACGTGTCGCATCCATATTGAGTAAAAAGCCGCGCCCCGGCTTGCGTCATCGATTCGCCCTTCGCTCCGCCCGCAAGCCACACTTCGTAATCTCCCGGAGTCATCACGTAAACCCAGCCAATCATTCCCGCGTGTTCCATTCCGCAATATTGCGCGCAGAAAAAATGAAATTTTCCTGTTTGCGTCGCTTGAAACCAAATGCTTGTGTAGCGTCCCGGCAGAACATCTTTCTTAATCCGGAACGCCGGAACGTAAAAATCGTGGATGACGTCCTCCGAAGTCATCGTCAATTTCACGGGCACGCCGAGCGGCACGTGCAATTCGTTAATCTCGCGGGGCCCTTCCGGATGCTGCAAATGCCACATCCATTGCTTGCCGACCACGAAAATCTCCATGGAGGCGTTCGGCGCGCGCGAATTTTCAAAATAAAGACTGGAGCTCCACACAAAAATCAGCGCGCAAATCGCGGCCGGAATCACTGTCCAGGTAATTTCCAGCGCCATGATCGTTTTCGTTGCGGCTGGCTGCAAATTCCCCTCGCGCCGCCGGTACTTAATCGCGAAATACAAAATTGTGGAAAAAATTATGACTGTGAAAATAAACGTGATACCGGTCAGAAAAAAATGTAGCTTGTCCACGCCTTCCGCGATCGTCGATCCAGGCTCCGGGCGCAATGGAATTCCCGGCCAGTCAAGCGCCGCGAGAATCGGTAATGTAAAAGCTTTCAGCATTCTGCCTTTCAAAAAATATTCAATTGCCGGATTAAACCGCTCGCCGGTGCGCATCACCCGGAGGAATAACGCGATATTTTTCGCGACGCAGAAAAATAATAATGCCCAGCACGATTCCGAGTGCGCTCAGCGCCCCTGCCGCGCGAACCACATGCATAATCGTCACCGCATACTTACCCGTCACCGGATCGTAGTGAAAGCAAAACAACATGATTTCATCCACTGTCGAACCAATTTTTCCTTCGCCCGCCTCAACCAGTGCCAGCCGAACATCCCGCGGGTTGTACGCCAGTCCATAGAAATAGCGCGACAATCGCCCTTCAGGCGTCATCACCATGATTCCGCTGGCGTGTGCGAATTGCGATGATTCATTGTCATAGACAAATCGAAATCCCACGGCCGCCGCAAGTTTCTGAATCTGTTCTTCATCTCCGGTAAGAAAATGCCAACCGCGTACCGCGCCTTGCCGTCCGTAAAGTCCGGTGTACATAATTTGCTTCGCTTCAGCGAGAACCGGCTTCTCCGTCGGATCAATACTCACGGTGATCACGCTGAAATCCTTGCCAATTTCAAGCGGCACTTCCTTCAAAGTATTCAGCGTCGCATTCAGAACTTCCGTGCACAGCATCGGACACTTGTAATAAACCATCGTAAGAATCGCGGGTTTGCCCTGCAGAAGTTGCCCGAGTGAAACCGTCGCGCCGTGCTCATCTTTAAAAGTAATGTCCAGTGGCACCTGCGCGTTTAATTTCTGATCAAGCCCAACATTTTTCAAAACCTCCGGCTTGCCTCCGGGATTCTGGACGAAAATATCCTGCGCGCGAACGCAACTCGCCGCTGTCATCAGCAACGCGCCCGTGAGCAGCGCGCGTTTCATCATCTCAACTTGAAATTTCATTTCGCTGCTTCCTTCTTAATGCCGCTCGCGTCTTGCGCGGCCGGCGCGTTCTGCCGCACCGGCAATTTTCGCTCGATCAACATATCCATCGCGCGATCAATCGGCACGCGCACTTTTCCCGTCGCTTGATCCGACCATCCATAAGAATTCAGAATTTCATTTTGCGATTCGCGCACCTGATTCAAATCCACGGCCGGATCCACCTGCAAACGCGGCGCCGGCGGAAGTACTCGCGAATTATCGAATGGCGAAGCGCCCGGCCCTAAATTCTGCGTGACCGAAAAATATCCAAAGAGTCCGCGCATTGAAACGAATGTCACCACTAGCACTAGAAAGAGCACGCCAACGAAAATCAAGATCGTCCTCGTATTGACGTCGCGCTTCTCGTACGTCACGGAGGAATTGATTTCGTTGTTTTCAGATTTGGTGGACGTGCCCATGAGCCTCCAACACTTCCGCGAGCCGCGAATCGTACGCCGGCACCAGCGGACGCTTTTCCAATTGCACAAAAAACGCCCACAGCCACAGTCCGCCGAAGCCTGCAAGCAAACTGAAATTCGACCAGTGCAGTCGCAAGCCATTCGGCTCAAACGCCGGTACAATCAACCAGAAAATATCTACAAGCGTCAGTGCTACAAGCGCAGCCGCCACTCCGGAAAGCGCGCGAGGTCCTCTCTTAATGTCACGCGAAAGCAGCAACACAAATGGAATCGCAAAATGAAAAATAATCAGTATCAGTGCCAGCGCGCCCCAGCTTCCCCGTGCGCGCGTCATATACCAGCTGATTTCCTCAGGCATATTGCCGGACCAGATAATTAAAAATTGCGAGAACGATAGATACGCCCACAACATTACGAACGTCAGCAGGAAATTTCCCAGGTCGTTGAACCGCTGCGCCGTTGCCAGTTGCACCAGCGGCTCGCGTTCTGTCAGCCGTCGCGCGATAAAAATTACAAATGCCATCGCGGAAAGTGCATACACCACCATAATCATCATTCCGTAGATGCTCGAAAACCACGTCGGCTCAAGCGACATCACCAAGTCCACCGCGGAAAATGTTACTGCGATTCCCCAAAGCACCAATCCCGGCCCGCTGATGCCTTCCAACTTTTTTTCCGCGCTGGGATTTCCCGGTTCGTCCTGTTGCCCTGACCATTTATTCAACAGCCACGCGAGTCCCAGCCACAGCGCGAAATAAATCACGCTGCGCACCACAAAGAACGGCACGTTCAAATAAAAATGCTTTTGTTGATACACGGGAATCGAGGCGGCATCCGGACGCGCCCATCCATAAATCCGCGAAAGTCCCACCAGCATCGGCAAATAAAGAATCGCCATCAGCCAAAGCGTTCGCGTGCCCGCTTCCAGAATTCTGCGGATAATAAATCCCCAGCCGCCGCCCGTCAGGTGATGCATCATCACCAGCGCCAGGCATCCCAACGGAATCGCCAGGCAGCACATGTACGCCAGCAAATACGAGCGATGAAATTGTTCCGGATTCATAATCAACGCGGGAATTGAAATAATCAGTCCCACGATTCCCGTGACGAGCGCGATTTTCCGCACGCCATCGAATTGCGGCAGGCGGTTATCCCCTGTATTCATCGGCGAATTTGTCTGCGTGTTTGACATTGATGTCGTTCGCGTTAATTTGTTCTAGTGTGCCGTGTCCGTCGCCAAAGTTGCCCGTTGCGCCGCCGGCACATCCGCCATCGTCGCCTGCTGGCTCAGTTGCAGCGCGCGGATATAAGCCGCAATGCGCCAGCGATCTTCAGGACTCACCCGCGCCGCATAGCTGTACATCACGCCCAATCCATTCGTCATCACATCGAAATAATGTCCCGGCGGCGCTTGGCGCAATCGATCGATATGAAATGACGGCGGCTGCGGAAATCCGCGCAGCACAATCATCCCGCGCCCGCTTCCCGTCACGTCGTGGCACGGCGAGCAATAAATGTTGTATCGTTCGCGCCCGCGATTTAAATCCGCGCGTGTAATCTCAAACGGAAAAACCTCCGCGTCCTTGCCGTCCACTTTCCCGGCATAAAGCAATTCGTCCAGATGAAGTTGCCCGCGCGCGATCGTTCCCGGCACCAGTGGACGCGCCGACCGGCTATCGCCGAAAAAATTTGACGCGTCGTACGGGTTGTAGCGCGGTTGCACCTGCATATCCTGACGGCATCCGCTCGCAAAACACACCAGCGCCAGCGCGGCGATTCCCGCCACGCTCGAAATGCCACGCCGAATTTGAGCGCTACACTTCAACTTCGGAAACCTCCCGCGCGTGCAGCTCGGTCATGAATTGTTTCGTCTTCGCCAAATCAAATTGACGGTCCCGTGCCTTAATCAACAAAAAGAATCGATCGCGCGTGGCCAGCGCAAATCGCGGCACGTTAAAAATCGGATGATATGGAGTCGGCAGCCCGTTCATCGCCAGCATTCCGAAAACACAGGCCAACGCCGCGCCCAGAATCGTTAGCTCAAATGTGATTGGAATAAATGCAGGCCACGAATTCAGTGGTTTGCCGGCAACATTCAGCGGAAAACTAATCACGTTCGCGTAATACTGCATTGCAAATCCCGTCGAGCCGCCGAGTATTCCGCCGATCAGCACCACCAGCGGCAAATTCGTGTGATGAAATCCCACCGCCTCCGCCAATCCTTCCACCGGCATCGGCGTGAACGCGTCCACGCGCTTGTATCCGGCCGCGCGAGTTTTATTCGCCGCCTCCAGTAGCGCTTCGGGCGATTCAAATTCCGCCAGCAATCCGTAAAGTGGATGGCGTCTCATAGCTCAGGCTTTCCCAAACGAAGGCATCGCCGGATTCGGATTCCGCAGCCGCGCCTGATAACTCGTTCGCGGACGCGTATTCAATTCCGCCAGCAAGGTGTAATCCCGTGTACTCGCCTTCAATTTCGCAACGCGGCTGTTCTTATCATTAATATTCCCAAAAACTATCGCCTGCGCCGGGCACACCGCTTCGCACGCCGTCACAATGTCTCCATCGCGCACGCTGCGATCCTGCTTCTCCGCATCAATTTTCGCGGACTGTATTCGTTGCACGCAGTACGTACACTTTTCCATCACACCGCGACTGCGTACCGAAACATTCGGATTACGCAATGACATCAACGATTCGGTCGTGAAGTCCGCAAAAAGTTCGAAATTAAATCGCCGAACTTTGTAAGGACAATTGTTCGAGCAGTACCGCGTCCCCACACAGCGGTTGTAAATCATCTCGTTCAAGCCCTCGGGGCTGTGGACGGTGGCGCCCACCGGACAAACGCCTTCGCACGGCGCATTTTCGCAATGCATGCATGGCACCGGCTCAAAATAAGTTTCCGGCTGATCTACGTCGCCGCGGAAATAAGTGTCCACGCGAATCCAGTGCATCTCTCGCCCCGCAATCACTTCTTCTTTCCCAACGACGGGAATATTATTTTCCGCTTGGCAAGCCAGCACGCACGCGCCGCACCCAACGCACTTATTCAGATCAATCGCCATGCCCCACGCGTATCCTTCGTATTTAAATCCCGGATACAGCGACAATTCTTTCGGCGGCGTTGGCTCAGCCTCGTCCTGCGCAAATTTCGGATTCTTGTTGAATTCATCCAGCGTTCCAATGCGCACCAAATCGCGCTTGAACGCTTCTTGACTCTCAAGCTCCACCTGAACGACAGGCATCCGCGAATTCTCGTCAATAATGTTGTGGTGCTGCGTCGGCGCCAGCTTGTATTTTTTCCCGGTCTTTATTATTTGCACTCCGGACGCGATCCACGGCGACCCGCTGTCCTGCAACAAATAAGCGTTGAATCCGACACCAGTTCCTACTCGCCCAGCCTTGCGTCGTCCATATCCCAGATGAACTGTGACGGAATTATTCGCCTGCCCCGGCACAATCCAAACCGGCGCTTCAACCCCGCGATTATTCAGCACGACGTGAACCACATCGCCGTTTTCCACGCCAAGCTTCTGCGCGGTAGCCGGACTCAGTTGCGCGGTGTTGTCCCAGGTGAGTTTCGTAATCGGCTTCGGCGCTTCCTGCAGCCAACCATTATTCGCGAAGCGCCCGTCGTAAATTGTCGGATCGGGACGGAAAACAATTTCAAGCGCATCTCGTTCCAGCGCAGAAGGCACAGGCAAAGATGAAGTACCCGATCCCGCGGTGACGGTCTGCGGCGAAGGCGATTCATCAGTGACAACGCCGTCATGCAGAGTGGTTTCCCAAAACGTATTAAAAGTTTTGTCGCTCTTCTGTGTTTTCCAATAATCCTGCAACAAATCGTGAGCGTTTTTGTCAGCGTGCCCCTGAATTGCGGCGAAGATTTCGCTCGCCGTCTTGCCATCATAAAGCGGCGAGATCAGCGGCTGCATCAGGCTCACGGTTCCGTCATACGCTCGTGCATCTCCCCAGGATTCCAACGAGTGCGCCGCAGGAATATGCCAGTGGCACAATTCCGCAGTCTCATCTTCGTATAGTCCCACGTGCGCTCGAAACGGAATCTTTAGCAGATTAGCGGCGAAAGTTAGATTTGCCGGCGCGGAATAAACTGGATTGCTGCCTAAAATAAATAGCGCGTGCACGGAGCCAACATCAATGTCGTTCACAAGCGCGCCAAGATCCAATGATCCGCGAGCTTCGCGCGTGTTACCATAAACGACAGTCGAATTTTCATTTCCCAGCGCAACATTAATCGCATGCGCCAAACTGTGCACCACTGCGGGTTGTTGTTCTCCTGCAACAACCACGCACGCACCGCGATGATTCTGCAAATCGCGCGCGAGTGCTTCAATCCATCCAACGGGAACTCCCTGCATCAACTGTGCATTTCCCGAATTCGACGGCACGTGCAACGCGCTCGCGAGCGCCGATGCAAACGCCGCAATATCGCTCGCGCGAATTGCCAAACGATGATCCGCCATCGCTCCCGTTGTCGTAGATCCCTGCTCGACCACATACAGCCGATTCATTCTTGCCGCGGAATTCGCAGGGGCTTCGCTCAATCGCCGCGCTGCAAAATCGCGAGCATATCGAACGGTACCTGGCCCGGAATAAAGGAAATCCGCATCCAGCGAAAGAATGACGTCAGCTTTGTCGAACCGATAAATGGGCTCCGCTTCGTGGCCCGTTGCCGCCAAAATGCCTAGCCGCGACTGTTCCCGCGAACACGGCTCCCACTGATGCCACTTCGCCTCTGGAAATTCTTTCAGCAGCGCCTGAATCTGCGCCGCAAGCGAAGGCGACGTAATCGTCTCCGTCAATATCCGCAGTCCCGCGCCCTTCGTAGCCGCGAAATTATTTCGCAAATCATTCACCTGCGAAACAAACGTGCCCCACGTGCCGATGCGCCCTTCGTGAATCACCGTCTGCGAACGGTCAGGATCGTAAAGTCCCAGCACCGAAGCCTGCGCGAAAATATCTGTCGCCCCCAAACTTGCCGGATGCAGCGGATTGCCTTCCACTTTCGTCGGCCGGCCCATGTTGCTTTCGACCAAAATTCCGGTCGCTACGCCGCCCATCGTCATTGACGTCGCATAAAATAGCGGCCTGCCCGGAATAATTTCTTCCGGCGGACGCACGTACGGCACAATTTTCTGCTCCGGCATTTTCGTGCAACCGGAAAGCCCAGCCAGCGCCGCAGAAGCCGCCATCCATTTCAAAACATCGCGCCGATGCACCCCGCCGTTCGCTTCATCCGATCCTGCGCTCGCCTCTTTCTCCGGGTCATTCGGAAATTCATGTTCCAAAAATGCGCGATGCTCCGCCGTATCAGCC
>DASYNR010000068.1:0-10976 GCA_036008485.1 Candidatus Acidiferrales bacterium
CGTGAAATAAAGACTACAACAAAACGCAAGACGACATTTTAGGCGCAAGCGCCTTTAGCTGACGCGCTGGAAAATTCCGGCTGCGCCCATTCCGCCACCGATGCACATTGTGACCATTCCATATTCTCCGCCGGTGCGCGCCAGTTCGCGGAGGACGGATGCCGTAAGTTTCGCGCCGGTGCAGCCCAGTGGATGTCCAAGCGCAATCGCTCCGCCATTTCGATTTACGCACGACGGATCGAGTCCTGCCAACTTAATTACAGCCAGCGCCTGCGCAGCGAATGCTTCGTTCAATTCGATCACGTCAATTTGCTCGAGCTTTAATCCGGCCAGCTTCAGCGCCTTTGGAATTGCGTAGACCGGGCCAACGCCCATTTCTTCCGGCAAGCATCCTGCCACCGCGAAGGAAATAAATCGCGCCAGCGGCTGCACACCGATTTCGCGCGCGTGCTCGGCGCTCATGATCACAGATGCGGCTGCGCCGTCGCTCATTTGTGAGCTGTTCCCTGCCGTTACAACGCCGTGCGCATGAAACGCCGGCTTCAATTTCGCCAATGCTTCGAGTGAAGTATCCGCGCGCGGACCTTCGTCCGTATCAAATGTAATCGTGGACGAAGTTACCTTCCCCGCCGCGATTTCTCCGTTGACACCCGCTGCATTCGCGTAAGCCGTTGTCGGCACATCCACCGGAATAATTTCATCGCGGAATTTTCCGGCTGCGATTGCCGCGAGCGCTTTCTGATGGCTGGCCAACGAGAATGCGTCGGATTGTTCGCGTGTGATTCCGTAATGCCGCGCAACATTTTCCGCGGTCAATCCCATATTTAAATAAACGTCAGGATAGTGGTCGATCAGCCAGGGATTCGGCGAAATTTTATTTCCGCCCATCGGCACCATGCTCATGGATTCTGTGCCGCCGGCCACAATTACTTCCGCATGACCCAACATGATTCGTTCGGCGGCCATCGCAATGGCTTGTAATCCCGAAGAACAAAAACGATTTACTGTGACGGCGGGAATTTCCACGGGCAGTCCGGCGCGCAGCGACGCGATGCGCGCAACATTCATTCCCTGTTCGCCTTCGGGCATGGCGCAGCCCAGAATCACGTCATCCACTTCGCGCATTCCGAGGCCGGGCACGCGCGCCAAACTTTCGCGTATGGCGATGGCGGCGAGATCGTCGGGACGCATGCCGGCAAGCGTGCCCTTAAATGCTTTGCCAACTGCCGTGCGCACCGCGCTTACGATTACAGCTTCCCGCATCTTTCACCTCGCAGATGGCACCTGGCACTACGAACACAGCTCTATATAAGGATAGACGATTGTCTCACGTCTGTGAAAAGCGCGCGGCGCTGGACGCAAAAAGAAGCGGCGGAAAGCCAGACTGCGCATTCCGCCGCGAAAAACAATTCTAGAAAATCGCAATCGTCTTAAGGACGCTTGCGATATTCATCCCATAATTTAGTGTGCTTCGTTTCCATGCCGACGAGCTGCCCTTTGATGAACAGATATTTCACCTGCGTGGTCAGCTCAAGCGGATCGCCGTTCGTCACAATGATGTTGGCCATTTTGCCGGCTTCAATTGTGCCGAGGTCTTTCCCGACGCCGAACATTTCCGCCGGATTAATCGTCAACGCTTTCATCGCGTCCTCGTGCGACATTCCGTATGCCACCGCTACGCCCGCTTGCTGCGAAAGCCGCCGTGCGAATTCATTGCCGTAGCTGCCGAAAGCAACTTTGATGCCCGCCTTGGAAAGTTCGCCAGGCAGAGTCAAATTTTCGTCGTACGGCGAGTCTTCTCCCCGCACCAGCGTGAGCGTGGGACGAAGAATCACAGGAATATTCTTTTCTTTCAGAACATCCTTCACTTCACCCGCCGCTGGACCGGTGGCGAGAATCATTTTCAGTTTCTGTTTATCGCAATAGGCAATCGCTTCGCGAATTTGATTGGCCGCGTTCGCAATCACCAGCAGCGGCAAATCACCTTTCACGACGGGCACAAGTGCTTCGAGTTTCAAATCACGCTCGACCGAAGAAGGATTCGCCGTCATCGCCGCGGAATAATGCCGCGCGCGATCGAACCATTCCGTAATTTCCGCCATGCGACGATCGTAATCCGCGCGGCCTGCGGCCGGAGCGGCAGCAGCAGCACCGCCTCCGCCACGACGTCCGCCGCCTGCTTCGCCCGGCAATGTCGGCCAGTTGATAACCATCGCCGCCGAGCGTTTAATTTTCATTTCGTCCATCGTCCAACCATTTAAGTTGAACAGTGACGCCTGGCCAGCGATGATCGTGCCGCCTCCGCCGCGTCCGCCCATGCCCGCGGCTGCGATCACGTGAGTGATTCCATCCACGCGCGTAACAGGAATGTGATCGCTCGCGGGATTCACGGCCGTTGCGGAAACAAGTTGTGGATTAAATTCGCCAAGCTCCTGCGTATCGACGGAACCGGGATCGCCTTCGCCAATTTCATTCAATCCAATTTCCGTGACGGCGTTGAACATTCCCGGATAAACTTCCAGACCTTTCCCGTCAATTACCTTCACGCCTGCCGGCGCGCCGCCTTTCCCGACGGACGCTATTTTTCCGTCGCGAATCACGACGGTTGCGCCATCAATCGGCGGCCCGGAAATTGGAAATACTTTTGCGCCAACAATTGCGTAGGACGTCGGCTGTTGTTGCGCGTAAACGGCGTGGACGGTGGCGAATCCGGCGACCACCACGAGCGCGAGCAGCGCGTAATAAAATATTTTGCGTGTCGGTTTCATGGCGGTTATTTCTCCTGATCCTGAATTGAACTGCCTTCTCCGCCGGGCCCTCGGCCGCCGCGTCCACCACCGCGTCCGCCGGTTGCCGGGCGTTCCTTGTCCATCAACGCCTGTTTTTCTTTTGCGAGATCGGCGCGCCCTGCGATGTCCTTATCACGATCGAAATAAATTTTGCCGTCGATGATCGTTTTCTGTGGAACCGCGTATACGCTGAGCGGATCGTGATTGTAAATCACGAAGTCCGCATCCTTGCCGACTTCGATCGATCCAACTTGCTTATCAATTCCAAGCTGCATCGCCGGATTGATGGTGACCATTTTGATGGCTTGTTCGGGAGTCATTCCGCCGTACTTGATGGTCTTCGCAGCTTCCTGATTTAAGTGCTGCGCTTCTTCGGCGTCGTCGGAATTAATCGAAACGACCACGCCCTTCTGCGTCATGATCGCGGCGTTGTAAGGAATCGCGTCCCACGCTTCCTGTTTGTAAGACCACCAATCGGAAAACGTGGAAGCGCCAACGCCGTAAGCGGCAAGTTCTTTGGCAACCTTGTAGCCTTCCAGAACATGCTGCAACGTGCGCACTTTGAAATGGAATTCGTCGGACACGCGCAGCAGCATCAGAATTTCGTCCGCGCGATAGCAGTGCGAATGAACGTAGCGCTTGCCTTCGAGCACTTCGACCAGCGGATCCAAACGCAAATCGCGGCGCGGCGGAATCAGATTTGTTTTGCCAGCGGATTTCGCGCTGTTGTAATCGTCCCATTCCTTTTTATATGCGACGGCTTCCGTGAAAGACTGGCGAATCACATCTTCAACGCCCAGCCGTGATTCCGGATAGCGGCGAACCTGTCCGGGAATATTCGGATTGTTCGAGCGCTTCGGATTTTCGCCGAGGGCGAATTTAATTCCGGGCATCGCGCCCTGGAAAACCAGTCCATCGGCGTTCGCGCCCCAACGAAGTTTAATTACGATTGTCTGACCGCCGATTGCGTTTGCGCTGCCGTGCAGCACGTTTGCAACGGTTACGCCGCCCGCAAGATCGCGATAAATATCCGGATCGGCGGGGTTCAGCACGTCGGCGATGTTCGCCATGGAAGAATCGGAAACGCTGCCTTCGTTCACTCCGCCTTCGATCGCGATGTGCGAATGGCAATCGATAATTCCCGGCATTACAAATAATCCGGTGGCATCAATTACATTTGCGCCAGCGGGAGCAGCAACATTCGCTCCGACTTCGGCAATTTTTCCGTTGCGCACCAAAATCGAACCGTGCTGGATGGTGCCCTTGGTCACGGTAAGAATCGTGGCGTTCTTGATGAGCATCACACTTGATCCGCCCTGCGCTTGCGATGGCCGCGAACTCAAGCCGACGGCCGCGGTGGCCAGCGATGCAACGACTCCGCACAACATCAATTTATTTTTTATGTTTTGATTCAAATTTTTCACTTGCGCACCTCGTATCCCGACCCAGCATCATCGCCGCTCGATCCGGGCCTTCTGCCCGTAAACTCTAGCGATTGCCCCATCACATTCATTGAACCGCTCATCGAATTTCCGTTGAGCGTCCCGCTCATGTCGATGTCCATCGTTTGGCCATTCGCCGGCACGGAAATCGAAAGCGTAAATTGATTTCCATTCATTCGTCCGCGCGTAATTTGAACTGTTCCCATTTGCGAGGACATCGTGCCGGTGATATTGCCGTCTGCTCCCATCGTCAAAGAAGCCGTGGATTCCTGCGTTGCGCCCTGCACGGAATAAGTCAGCGTCCAAGTGCCGGTAATATCCGCACCGCCCGCTGCGCCGCCGCGTCCGCCACGACCGCCGCCTGCCGGAGCTTCAACGACCGGAGGAGCCGCGTACATTTTTCCATCGACGAAAATCCATTTCACGTTTGTTGCGTCGGCAAAAATATCGCCGTCAGTCACAACCAGATTGGCGATCTTTCCCGGCTCAATGCTTCCGATGCGATCAGAGACGCCAAGAATTTCCGCGGCGCCGAGCGTCAACGCGCGCAATGCCGCATCCGCGGGCAATCCTGCTGCGATGGACTTCGCCACGTTGCGCAGAACATCTTTCGGAGTGCCGGTTCCTTCCGACATGAACACAAATTTCACGCCGGCCGAATTCAATTTCGCCGGAGTAGAAGGCGCGCGATCGCGGAAACGCAGCGTGCGCAGGGTGTCGCCTTGATCTCCGCCGCCTCCGCCACGGCCACCACCGCCACCACCTTGTCCTGCGGCGGGCCAATTAATATTGATGAACACGGGAACTTTCGCTGCCGCAATTTCATTTGGAATTGCGTAGCCTTCTTGCGCGCCCGTCAAAGCCCAACGAGCGCCAAGTGTCGGCGCCATTTTCAATGCGCGTTCGATATCAACTTCCGTGTTGCCCGGCCACAAAACCAACTCCTTGTTGCCGAGCGCGTGGGCAATCACAGCGTCGGTACGGTCATACGCCGGACGCTGATTCCCTTTCGGATTGGCGTCATATGCGCTCTGCGCCTGCTGGTACCACTGCGCGTCAATAAAAACCTGGCGCACATACGAAAGCTGGCCCATCAACGCGCTTGGGAAACCCTGATACTCACCACGGCCGCCATTCAAATTAATCGGCAGTGCAGCGACGGGTTTGACCACCATATTTTCCGCGCGATCGCCTTCGCCGAAATCTACGACGGCGCCTTGGCCGGGGAAAAATCCGTTGCGCGGCATCACCAAACCGGTCGTGAATCCTCCGCCGCGCCATGTTGCGATGCGCGCGTCGTCGGACTTCAGCATATCCGCGGCGAAATCCCACGGAGTCGTCGCAGGACGATCTTCCGGCCCGCGCGAATTCAGGACGCCCGGCGCGGCAGCACCGCGGCCGCCTCCGCCGCCTCCTCCACCGCGTCCACCTGCGCCAGCAGCGGCCACAACTGGCGCGCCCAATCCGACGTCGGTGCCCGCGTCAATCAAGCCGGGATAAACGGTGAGTCCCGTGCCGTCAATCACGCGTGCTTCCGGCGGAATGGAAATATTCGCGCCGACGGATTGAATCACACCTTTGGAAATAACAATTGTGCCGCTGGCAATCGGCGGCCCGGATACGGGCACGATGCGTGCGCCTTTGATTGCGAAATATGGCGGCTCTTCGGCGCTTACATGCCGCGTGGAATAAATTGCGAATACAAAAATCGCGCATGCAGCTACCGCGAGCGCAGGCAATATCCTGCGGACTCCTCGAGATTGCATTTCGGACTCCTTCACAAATTGTTTTGCTGTGTTCAGAATTCTAGCCCCGGTTTTACTTAGCAAGTTTCTTAGCTAGGGTGCTTAGCTAGCAGACGCGCGATGCTACTTTGCGGTTTCAACAGAGTCAAGCGCTCCGCGGAAGAATTTTTTCCCACCGGCTCCTATCGCCGCTAGTGGGGATGCGTGTGCGCGCTGCCGAATTCATGCGGTAGGCGCCAATCGAGCGCTTCACGAAACCTTTGCGCGATGCGCGCGTACAACATGTATACGGAAAGAGTTATAATTAAGGCTCTCCAACAGGTGAAAAAATGAAAAGCATTTTCTTAATCGCCGCAATTGCACTGCTCTGCGCGGCTCCGTCGCGTGCGCAGGAGGTTACGGCCACTGGCGCGTGGCAAGGCAATCTGAATATTTTGGGCTCCAGCATGCGCCTGACCCTTCGGGTGACGCAGGATGACAAGGGCGCGCTTTACGGAACGATCAGCAGCCCGGACATGGGCATCGGCGGAATGGATGTTTCGGGCGTGAAGCTGAAAAAGACCACGCTGAAATTTGACATCCCGCAGTACAACGGCAGCTTCGAGGGGAAAATTTCCGAAGACGGCCAGACAATTATCGGTTCGTGGTACGTAGGCGAGCAGGAACTGCCGATTACATTTAGGCGCCTCGCCGCTGCGCCACAGTCGGTCCCGGGAGCACCTCATGGCGTTCGCGCTGTTGGACCGGAGCCCGCGGTGAATCCGAACGGTTCTGCGAATTCAGCTTCGACGCCGACTACTGTCGCTCCAAAAATTCCCGTCGTTGAAGAACTTTGGACGGGCACATATCAAACTCCTTCCGGCGCGAAATTAAAAATGCAATTGCACATTTCTCATGACGCCAACGGCGCAGTCTCCGTGAAAATGGATAGCCTCAACGAGAGTGTCAAAGGCATCGCCACCTCGAATGCTTCGATGACCGATTCCAAATTGCATTTTGAAATTCCGGCCGCAGACATTGCTTACACCGGCACACTGAACGCGACGCATGACGAAATGACTGGCCCCTTTTCGCGTAGTGGTGGCTCTCAACCATTAACGTTTACTCGTTCCGGGGCGGCCGCACCAAAATCGCCGGAAACTCATGCGCCGCAGAATCCTCCCGCTGCGCCCGCAGTTGCCCCACAAACTTCAAATGGCATTCAGGGAACATGGCTCGGCACAATTCAAGGTCCCGGCGGAATAAAACTTCGTCTCCAACTGCATATCGACCGCGATTCGAGTGGCTCGCTCTCCGTGAAAATGGATAGCCTCGATCAGAACGCAAATGGAATTCCGGTTCCAAAAGCTTCTCTGACCGATTCCGCATTTCATTTTGAAATTCCCGGCAGCGCGATCATTTATGACGGCACTCTGAACGCCGCGAAGGACGAAATCGCCGGCACATTTTCACAGGGTGGCGTCGGGCAGCCACTGAGCTTTAAACGGTCCACTCAACCCGCGGCGGAACTGAAGCGTCCGCAGGATCCCGTGAAACCGTATCCTTATATCTCCGAAGATGTTTCCTACGTGAATCCCAAAGCGACGCAGGTAACTCTCGCGGGCACGCTCACACTACCGCACGGAGCCGGCCCATTTCCGGTAGCGTTGCTCATCTGCGGTTCCGGTCCGCACGATCGTGACGAAGCGCTGCTCGGCCACAGACCATTTCTCGTGATTTCAGATTATTTGACCCGCCACGGCATCGCCGTGCTGCGATATGACAAGCGCGGCGTTGCAAAATCTACGGGAAGTTATGCGCTTGCAACGAGCGAAGATTTTGCCAGCGACGCCGAGGCAGGAATCGTCTATCTGAAAACCCGCAAGGAAATTGATCCGCGCCGCATCGGACTGATCGGTCACAGCGAAGGCGGACTGATCGCGCCTCTCATAGCCAGCCGGCGTTCGGATGTTGCGTGGATTGTCCTGCTTGCTGGCCCCGGCTTGCGCGGTGACGAAATTCTGTTCGCGCAGCAGGCCCTGATTGCAAAAGCTCAGGGAGTAAGCGATGCAAACATCGCGTTATCGCACGCGCTGAACGCAAAATTATATGCGGCCGCTTCCGCAGAAAAAAATCCCACGAATATGGCCGCCGATCTTGGCGTCATTTTTGACGCGGACCCACTTGGCAAACAAATGTCCGCCGCGCAGCGTACCAGCGTGATTACACAGCTCAGCACTCCGTGGTTCCTGGAGTTCCTGATCTACGATCCGGCACCTGCGCTGATGAAAACAAAATGTCCCGTGCTCGCGTTGAATGGTGGAAACGATCTGCAAGTTCCGCCGAAGCAGGATCTAGCGGCAATTCAAAGAGCTCTCCAGGACGGCGGCAATAAAGATTTTCAAACCACCGAAATGCCCGGTCTGAATCATTTGTTCCAGCACAGCGCCACCGGATCTCCTTCGGAATACGGAACGATCGAAGAAACCTTCTCGCCTGAGGCGCTGGAACTTATGACGACGTGGATCTCGAAACACTCTTCGATGTAATTAGCACTCACACAATATATTAAACTGTTGACTCGGCGATGGCGTCTATGTAAAAGAGGTCTTTAGATGGGCACTCCCAATCGACGACTCGGCATTCGCCGAATGCTAATTTTCAGCGCAGCAGGTGTGGCATTTGTTGCCGGCGGATGGAAAACTCCGCTGATTCACGCGGCTCGCGCACAAAATCCTCAGCAATCGCAAAACTCGGCTTCCGACAAAATTCCGAACTACGAATACGATGTCGTTTCGGTGAAGCCGACGGATCCTGACGTTAACCAGACTAGCAGTCGCATTCCGCTCGGCATCATATATTCTGCCGACGGTTTTGATGCAAAAAGCATGCGGCTCTGGGGCCTGATTATCAATGCATACGGCGTGCAACAAATGAGGGTGCTCGGCGCGCCAGAGTGGTGGAACAATGAGCGATTCAACCTCATGGCGAAGGTTGATCCCGAAACAGCGGACGCGTTGCAAAAACTTCCGCCGGATCAACTGAAACTTGTTCGCCAACGCATGCTTCAAAAAATATTGACGGAGCGATTCGCTCTGACCTTTCATCACGAAACAAAAGAAATGCCGGCGTTTTTCATGACCATCGCGAAAGGCGGCTCCAAACTACAGGAGTCTTCGCCAAGCCACGCAACTCCAAATGATGTTACGGATTTTGAAGGCAATCGCGCCGCGAATCGGTTTGTGATTCAGGGGGACGAATTAATTGGTCAATCGGTGACGATGGCCAATTTCATCGCACAGTTGTCATTGAATCTGGATTCTCCGATCGTGGATAAAACTGGACTCACAGGTACATACGATTTCCGGTTTAAATATTTCATCGATTACAGCGCATACGCTCAGCCTCCCGGCGGATCGACCACGCAACCAGTCGCGGTGCGAATCGATACCAATGGACCGATTATCGACGCGATTCAGAAAAATCTCGGCCTAAAATTAGAACAAGGAAAAGGCCCCGTCGACGTTATCGTGATCGATCATTCCGAAAGACCTTCAGGAAATTAGCGTTGCGCACTTGCCTGCCATCTGAGATTCTCGACCTCACGTTTTCCTCATGCAAAACTCCGATCCATATTTCCTGAAATCGCCTCGCCTCGGTTTCCGGCATTGGACGAAAGAAGATCTGCCGCTAGCGCTCGCCGTCTGGGGCGATCCAGCCGTGACGCGTTTTGTGGGCGGGCCCTTTTCTCCAGAGCAAGTTGCGCAACGCCTCGACCGCGAAATCGCATCGCAACATAATTATGGACTTCAGTACTGGCCGATTGTTTTGCTCGAAACCGGCGAGCACGTTGGCTGCGCGGGAATTCGCATTTACAATCTGGAAGAAAAAATTTATGCGATGGGTTTTTATCTCCGTCCAAAATTCTGGGGGCAGGGATTTTCCACCGAAGCGGGCCGCGCGGTAATTACTTACGCGTTCGACGCTCTGGGAGCTTCCGCTTTATTTGCCGGACATCATCCAGAAAACGCCGCCTCCAAAAAGGTTCTCGCCAAGTTGGGTTTTCAGTTCACGCACAAGCAACTTTATCCCCCGACGGGCTTGGATCACGATTCGTACTTCTTAGAGCGCCCCAAATGAACGGCCGGAATCGCGCCCGACTGTGCCACCCGATTCGTTACCAACTGAATGCAATTCCTCCGATAAGTGTTGCGCCTCTAACTTCGTTTAGTTATAAATGTCAGCCAACCGGAAACTCAATCCGGTCTCATAAGATCCAGTTCCACTCTTAGGCAGTATCGGCCCCGTAGCATTTATATCTGTAATGAAGGCTTCGGAGGATTCGATGCGCGCCGGGAAAATTGTCTTCGCATTCCGATTTCAACCCATCAGCTTATTTCTAATTGTCATCGTGCTGCTGGCGTCCGTCACCGCGCTGGCCACGCGATCGCCCTCCGCCGTTCCGCAAACAGCGTGCCCTTCGCAGGCGGAATGTGATCATCTAAAAGCAATTTCCGATCTCGCTGCCGCCGAGGCCGCCGCCGCAAAATCCGTCGCCGATCAGGCGGAAGCGGACCGGCAGAAGGATCTAGCCACCGCTAACCGCCTGGAAAGCCAGGCATCGCATCCCGACCCGGAACTTTATCCCCGATCATCTGACAAAGTCGGTTACGGACAATCCATGCGCGCGCAAGCGCAGGGACTTCGCGACAAACTCGCCAACGCAAAAGCAAACGCCGCCGCGAAAGCAAAGATCGCCGCTGACGCTGCAAAGGCTTATCAGGATTGTCTCGACCGGATGAAGGCGTGTGCGCCGAAGGAAACTACTCCTCCGCCGACTAAGCCACTCGCAATTCCTCAGATTCAAATTGGCCGGCGTGCAGCAAGACAAGGCGATCCAGTCGCGTGCTCGGACAACACAACAACATCCACTGTCATTCCGCAACCAAGCGTGACGGACGTCCTGAAGTACAATTTTAAGTACGATCCATCGTGGAGCCTCCGCCCAGGCTATGGTAGTG
>DASYNR010000069.1:0-5542 GCA_036008485.1 Candidatus Acidiferrales bacterium
CACGTTGAATCCTTCAAACATTGAATAATCCACACGCATGTGATGAGTTTTCGCGCTAATGATATGCGCGGCGTTCGGATCCCAAATGACAATATCGGCGTCGCTGCCCGGCGCGATCGTTCCTTTGCGAGGGTAAAGTCCGAACAGTTTCGCCGGAGTTGTGGAGACGAGTTCGACGAAACGATTCACGCTGAGCTTGCCTTCGTTCACGCCATGATGGAAAAGGAGTTGCAGGCGATTTTCCACGCCGGGGCCGCCGTTCGGAATTTTGGTGAAATCATCCTTGCCGAGAATTTTTTGGTCCTCGAAACAGAACGGACAGTGATCGGTGGAAACAACTTGTAGGTGATCGTGTTTCAGGCCATCCCACAATTTCGGAAGATTTTCTTTTTCGCGTAGCGGAGGAGTGAAAACATATTTCGCACCTTCAAAATTTGGGCGCTTCAGTTCTTCGATGGTGAGCAACAAATATTGCGGACAGGTTTCGGCGAAAATCGGCACGCCGCGATCGCGTGCGGCGCGAACTTCGTTCAGTGCGGCTTCGGATGAAAGATGAACAATATAAACCGGCGCGCCGGAAATTTCTGACATTGCAACCGCGCGATGAACTGCTTCGGCTTCGGCGGTAACGGGACGCGTAAGCCCGTGATAAATGGGGGCGGTTTTCCCCTCGGCTACGGCGCGGCGCACGATTACGTCAATGATTCCGCCATTTTCCGCGTGCAGGCAAATCAGCGCGCCATTTTTCGCGGTGCGCGAAAGCGCCTGGAAAATTGTGGCGTCGTCCACCATCAAAACATTTGGATAGGCCATGAAAAGTTTAAAGCTGGCCACGCCGTCTTTCACGATGCCGTCCATATCCTCCAGTCCAGCCTCGCCGAGATCGGTGACAATTAAATGCAGGCCGTAATCGATGGACGCGCGGTTCTCTGCTTTTTTCCACCAGATATCCAGCGCGTCGCGCATCTTCGTGCCCTTGGGTTGAATCGCGAAATCGATCAGCGTGGTCGTGCCGCCGAACGCCGCCGCTTTCGTTCCAGTTTCAAAATCATCACTCGATGTTGTGCCGCCGAAAGGCATGTCGAGATGCGTGTGAACGTCAATTCCGCCGGGAATTACCAGCATGCCGCTGGCGTCGATAGTTTTTTCGCCGGACGCCGCTTGCAAATTCGCGCCAACTTCTTTGATGAGTTCACCTTCGATGCGAACGTCTGCGGAGCGCGATTCGGCGGCGGTGACTACGGTTCCGTTGCGGATAATCATGCGTGCATGTCCCCTGACGGCGGAAATTTCCAGCGCAATACTTTAGTGCTGCAAGACATAATCAAAATACGGTTTCAGAATTCCGGGAGTAAGGCCAACCGGGTTGAGCATATCGCTGTGACCATTGTGCGTGACTAAAAGTGTTGGCGTGCTGCTGTAGCCGCGCGAGTCGCCCAGGTCTTTGTCGTGCTGTATCGCCGCGCGTACTTCAGGACTTTCAACCAGCGCGCGAACGCGCTTCAAGTCGGGCGGACTCAGTACGTTGGCAACGACTTCTTCGATTTTACCGGTTGCGCCCCACGACTCCTGATTATTGTAGAGGGCCGACTCGACTTCGTGAAATTTCCCGATTGCGGCGGCGGCATTTGCCCAGCGCGCAGCTTCTTCGGAATGCAGGTGAGCCGCAATGGGCAACGGAAAATCATGGTGGATTAAATAAACTTTTCCAGCGGAGCAATAATCTTCCAGCAGTTTATGCGAGGCGCTCAGAAAAAAACTTTTGCACATGGGGCACTGGAAATCGCTGAAGACCTCGAACTGAATCGGAGCGTTCTTCGAGCCAAGAGTTTTTGCAAGAGCGATCTGAGCCTCGGTGATTTTTGTTTGCGGTTGCGCTGAAGGAGATTTGGATTTTGGCTGCGTGGTCGTTGATGAGTGTGTCTGCGAAGCGGGTTTCGATTGCGCCTGGGTCTGCCGCGCGGTGAGCGAATTTCCGGAGAAAATTGCGAACGCGCAGGCGAGAATGATGATCGCAAAAATCGATCGGCTGGATTTTGCGTTGCTTGAATTCATCAACATTTTGATGCTCCTGTACGTTGTTCCCAACTTTGCGGAGCTACGCCATTGTCGACGCGTTCCATGGTGATGCAATTTTCCACGGGACAAACGAGCCAGCACAAATTGCAACCGACGCATTCGTGCTCGTCAACTTTCGGAATACGAATTGGAGGAGTGACATGCGCGCCATTGCCGGAATGTTTTTCTACGTCGGTTACTGTGATGCGTTTGCGGCTTGCGGCCACGAGATCTTCGGGATTTTTAAAGCCTTCAATGTGAATGCACTGGTGCGCACCATCCCAGCAAGCGATGTAACAAAGATCGCAGCCGATGCATTTATCGGGATGAATTTTCGCGACGATTTTGTAATTTAAATTCAAATGCTTCCACTCGGTGACATTCGGCAGACTGCGTCCGCGAAAATCATCAATCTTTGCAAATCCCTTTTCGTCCATCCAATTGCTCAGGCCGTCGATCATGTCTTCCACGATGCGAAAACCGTAATGCATTGGCGCGGTGCACAGCTGCACGCTCTGGCAGCCCATCAGGAAAAATTCCGCGGCGTCGCGCCATCCGGAAATTCCGCCGATGCCGGAAACGGGCAGAGCAACTTCGGGATCGGCGGCAACTTGTTGAACCATGTGCAGCGCAATTGGCTTCACCGCCGGGCCACAATATCCGCCGTGCGCGGATTTGTCGTCAACTTCAGGGCGAGGAATAAAAGTGTCCAGATCAATTCCGGTGATGGAATTAATTGTGTTGATTGCAGAAAGTCCGTCGGCACCGCCTAGTTTCGCAGCGCGCGCGACGTGACGAAGGTCGGTAACATTCGGTGTGAGTTTCACCAGCACCGGAGTTTTCGCAACTTCTTTCACCCACTCGGTGATCATTTTGCAATATTCGGGAACCTGTCCGACGGCGCTGCCCATGCCACGCTCACTCATGCCGTGCGGACATCCGAAATTAAGTTCCAGTCCGTCGGCGCCGGCTTCTTCGGCTTGTCGAACGATCAAGTGCCAGGCTTCGCGTTTGGAATCCACCATTAATGATGCGATTACCGCATGATGCGGATAGCGTTTCTTCACTTCGGAAATTTCGCGCAAGTTCACATTCAGCGGACGATCAGTGATCAGCTCAATATTGTTTAGGCCCATCATGCGCTGGCCATTCCAATCGACGGAGGAATAGCGCGAAGAAACATTTACGATTGGTTCGCCCAAAGTTTTCCAAACGGCGCCGCCCCAGCCTGCGTCAAATGCGCGCATCACTTGATCGCCGCAATTTGCGGGCGGGCCGCTCGCGAGCCAGAAAGGATTCGGACAGCGAATTTTTCCGGCGAAAAGAGTGGTCAGATCAGCCATGATGGGCCTCCAGCGATCTCGCGATACCCGCGGCGGCGCGCTTGCCCGCGGCAACGGCGTCCACAACTTCGCGCCCACCATTCACGCAATCGCCTCCGGCAAAATATTTAGGATTTTCTGTTGCGCCGGTTTCCGGATTCACCGCGACGCAGCCGTTTTTCAGTTCGACGCCTTTGCAGCGCGATAGAAAATCGACCAGACGCGTTTGGCCGATGGAAGGAATCACCATTTCGCAGGGGATTTGGAAATTGGAATTTGGAATTGGCGCTAGATTCTTGTCGACGCGAACACATTCAATGCTTTCGACTGATTTTGCGCCGTGGATGCGAACTGGCTGTGTATGCCAGTGGAATTCCACGTTATCGAGCAACGCTAATTCGTATTCGTAATCGAAGGCGGGCATTTCATCTTGTCCACGGCGATAAATTAAATGGACTTCTTCTGCGCCCAAACGATGCGCGGCGGTTGCTGCGTCAATCGCGGTGTTTCCCGCGCCGATAATAATTACGCGGCGGCCCACGCGCATTGAAGATGTTTTGTATGCGGCGATGAATTTCAGAGCGTCCACAACTTCCGGAAGAGTTTCGCCGGGAATATTCAGGCGATGCGTCGAGCCGAGTCCGACGCCAAGAAAAATTGCATTGAATTCGCGTTCGAGAGATTCGAGATCTGCTTCAGCACCGAGACGAAATTCTGCGCCCATGCTGCGGACAAGATCGACTTCTTTTTTGCTGTCACTCGGACGGAACTTATATTCGGCGATGCCGTAAGTGTTCAGTCCACCGGCCAACGGATTTTTATCAATGATGGTGACGGCAAATCCGCAGCGGCGAAGTTCCGCGGCACACGCCAGAGATGCGGGACCCGCGCCGATACAAGCCACTTTTCCGGAGGCCTGCGTTTTTGCGACGGGCAAACTGGGGTTGTGCGAATAAAAATAATCCATCGCATGGCGTTGCAGGCGTCCAATTTCGATGGGCTGCTTATTGTAGCCGTGCATCACGCACGCGCCTTCGCACAAAACGTCAACGGGACAAACGCGGGAGCAACTGAGGCCGAGAATATTCGATTCGAGAATGGTCATCGCGGATCCGCGCAAATTACGTGTGGAAATTTTCTTGATGAAGCGCGGAACGTCAATGTGAGTGGGGCAGGCGACGGTGCAGGGCGCGTCAAAACAAAAAAGGCAGCGCATAGCCTCCACCGTTGCAGCTTGCGACTCGAATGCCGGATGAATATCCGCGAATGCCTTGGCGAAATTTTCGGGCGAGAGCGGCGGTACAGTGCTGCTCATGAATTATGCCTTCACCAGATCGCCGTAAGAGTCTGGGCGGCGATCGCGAAAAAATTGCCAGGTCTGGCGGACTTCCTTAATTTGGTCCAGATCGAGATCCGCGATCAGGACTTCATCTTTTTCGCGCGAAGCTTCGGCGATAATTTTTCCGCGCGGATTGCAAAAATAACTTGTGCCATAAAATTGTCCAATATTCCACGGCGCTTCGGTGCCGACACGATTAATTGCGCCGATAAAATACCCGTTTGCGACGGCATGGGCGGGCTGCTCAAGTTTCCAAAGGTATTCGCTGAGTCCGGCGACGGTGGCGGAAGGATTAAAAACAATTTCCGCGCCATTTAATCCAAGCGCGCGAGCGCCTTCTGGAAAATGGCGGTCGTAGCAAATGTAGACGCCAATTTTTACGAAGCCCAAATCAAAAACGGGATAGCCCAAATTTCCCGGACGGAAATAAAATTTTTCCCAAAATCCGGGTGCGACGTGAGGAATGTGATTTTTGCGATATTTGCCGAGATATTTTCCCGAGTTATCTATTACGGCCGCAGTGTTGTAGTAGATGCCTTCCTGCTCAAGTTCGTAAATCGGAACGACGAGCGCCATGTGATGTTGGCGCGCCAGATCCTGCATCAATTTAATTGTGGGGCCGTCGGGAATTGGCTCGGTCAGGTCGTACCATCGCGTTTCCTGCTCCGCGCAGAAATATGGACCGTAGAAAATTTCCTGAAGGCAGGTGATTTGCGCTCCGCCTTTCGCGGCTTGCGCGATGTAGTCAACGTGCTTATCCATCATGGCTTTTTTTATTTGCGCGAGCGGAAGATTAGCAGGAGCGGCGTTTGATGCTTGAATC
>DASYNR010000070.1:0-2320 GCA_036008485.1 Candidatus Acidiferrales bacterium
GTCGGCATCGATCCGCAGGATCCATCGCGGATGGACGTGACGATCGGCGTTGACCCAGGTTTGCCCGTAAAAACCGATAGCCTTGTGAAAATTATGAGCATGTCTCCGCTTGGCGATAATCACGTCGAGATCATGCCGGGCTCCGCACACGCCGCGCTTGCTCAGCCGGGCGCGGAGCTCCCTTCCGAACCTTACATTGACATCAGCTCGCTTATGGAAAAGATCCAGGACATCGCGCCGGACGCTCAGCAACTTTTGAAAACACTCAACGAACGCGGCGTCGAATTAAAGGAAACTCTGAATCGCGTGAATGACGTATTGAGCGCGCAGAATCGCGCAAACATTTCCGGGCTGATTTCCAATGGGCGCGGAATGATTGAAGAAAATCGCCCGCAAATTAAATCCACGCTCGGGCATCTGAATGATGTAAGCGCGAAGTTGCAGCCGGTGCTCGACGACCTTCGCAAAACTGCCGCTAAAGCAAACGATGCGATTGATCACGTTGACGCGCTGATTGCCGAAAACCGTCCGGACATCCATCAAGCTATTTTGGATCTGCGCCATGTGCTCGCAACAGTCACCACGCTCACGGGCCGGCTGGATCAAACGCTCGATGTAAATTCCGAAAATATCGATCAGGTGCTAGAGAATCTCCGTGAAGTCACAGAAAATCTCAAGGAATTCACGGACAATCTGAAAGCTCATCCAAACCTTTTAATCCGTTCCACTAATCCGCCAGAGCACAAGCCGGGTGGTAAAAAATGAGCCACAACATTAAGCAGACTCGCGCATCAAACTGCATCAAGGGAGGCGTGGCAATGGGAACCAAAGCTGCCGTAACTGCACTAGCGCTGGCGGCGCTTACATTCTGCGGATGCGGCGCCGTGCCGCAAAGCAAGTACTACGAACTTCAGGTTCCGAGCGCAACAAGTTCCGCCGCTGCCGCCGACGCATTTCCCGTCACCATTCTAGTTGGCCCGCTGAAGGCATCCCATTTTTACCGCGAAGACCGCCTGGTCTATGCAACCGATAGCGAGGAAATGGGCACTTATCAGACCAGGCGCTGGGCCGCGCCTCCTGTTGAAATGATTCGGGACATGATCTGGCGCACTCTGCAAGCGTCACACCGCTACAGCGGAGTCCATCTTCTCGCCAGCAACTCTCGTGGCGATTTTATTCTCGAAGGAAATCTCTACGATTTCAAAGAGGTTTCAGGCAGTAGCCTGCTGGCTCGAGTGAATTTGGAACTGGAACTCCGCGAAATCAAATCAGGCTCGATCGTTTGGAGGCATGATTGTTCTCACGATGAGCCGGTCAACGGCAAGGAAGTTTCCGCGGTGGTGGCGGCGCTCGATCAGAATGCGCAGCGCTGCGTCAGTAACGCGGAAACCAGCCTGGTCGAATACTTCACCGCGAATAACAAAAAATAGCGCGGCGCTTCGCCTGAAAATTTATGGTCAACGACCTTCAACCTGAATGGCTGGCTCAAGTCCGTGACGTTCTCGAAACGCTGAATCAGGGCGTTATCATTAGCGACGAATGTCCGCGAATCGTATACGCCAATGCCGTTTTTCAGGAAATGACCGGACGCACTTCCGAAGAACTTGTCGGCCAATACGTTAAGACTTTCTTCCCGCCCGAAGATGTTCCCTTCTTGCTCAATCGCATCGGACTCGCCCACATGCACGGCCACGATCGTTTTGAGTTTTATTTGCCGAAGCGTGATGGCGGACGTTTGCCGGTCATTGTCTCGGCACGCCAGATCGAAGATCACGACGGACGCGATTTTGCTATCGTCACGTTCACCGACATCGTCGAGCAGAAAAACGCCGAAGCGGAACTCCGCCGAACAAATCTATTGCTGGAAGAACGCGAACGCGCCATCGACGAGGATTTAGTTCTCGCCGCGCGCGTTCAGCAGAGCCTCGCTCCGAAAAGTCTCGCGTGGGCAGGCGGTGCGGTTGTCGAAACTTATTATCAGGCGGCGCGATCCATCGGCGGCGACTTCGGCCTGGTCAGCCCCGGTGATGACTATCTCACCGTGATGGTCTGCGACGTTTCTGGCCACGGGATTGGATCGGCGCTCGTCGCGAACAGAATCTACACAGAAACTCTTTCGCAGATTGAAGCCGGCGCGGGCCTTGCGCCCATGTTGCAGCATCTAAACCGTTTTGTGATGCAGAGCCTCGGCGATTCCGTCATGTATTTCACTCTGGCTGCCGCGCGAGTGCGCTGCGACGGCCGTCATATGGAATTCTCTGCTGCAGGTCATCCGCCCGCTATCGTTCTGCGTGAGGGTAGCGAGCCCAAATTACTGGAA
>DASYNR010000071.1:0-12284 GCA_036008485.1 Candidatus Acidiferrales bacterium
ACAAAGCCTGCTTGATCGGCCAGAGTTACAACTCCGACGGTGAAGCGTTGCCAGAGATCCTGATGTTCAATTTCGGCGACGGCCACATTGAATTTCTTGCGCAGGCGGTCTTTCAAGCTGCGCAGAACCTGGCGCTTATCCTTGAGCGAATGTGCTTCAGGAAGGTGAATCTCGAGCGTTAGCAGGCCTATGGGCATTGCGAATTATTACGAGCCGCGTCTACAGCGCGAAAATGCGCCGCGAAAAATTACGCCGTGGCTTCGGCGTGGGCGACGCGCACGGATGTGAAGCACTCGAGCGTGTCGCCAACTTTCACGTCATTGAAATTGGAGATGCTCGCGCCGCATTCAAATCCGGTACGAACTTCGCCGACGTCTTCTTTGAAGCGCTTCAGCGAGCTGAGTTGTCCGGTGTAGGCGACCGCGCCATCGCGCATCACGCGCACTTGCGCGTTGCGCTTGAGAATTCCATCCACAACGAAGCAGCCCGCAACCGCGCCGGTGCCTTTGATTTTGAAAACGTTGCGCACTTCGGCGTGGCCGATAACTGTTTCCTGGAAAACGGGATCGAGCAGGCCGAGCATGGCTTTCTTAATTTCGTCGCTGACTTCGTAAATGATGGAGTGATGACGAATGTCCACGTGTTCGCGTTGCGCCAGTTCGGCGGCTTTGCGTTCGGGGCGCACGTTGAACGCGATAATCACCGCGCCTGATGCGGAGGCGAGAAGCACGTCTGTTTCCCGGACGGCGCCAACACCTGCGCTGAGAATTTTCAGTTTGACTTGATCCGTGGAAAGTGTCGGCAACATTTCCGAAAGAACTTCGACGCTGCCTTGCACGTCAGCCTTGATAATGAGCGGCAATTCTTTCACGTCGCCCGCGGCGAGTTGCTCGTGCAACTGGTCGAGTGTGAGTCGAGCGCCTGCGGTGCGCGCCAAAGTTGCTTCGCGAATTTTCGACTGGCGATATTCGACGAGGTGGCGAGCTTTTGCTTCGTCGGTAACGTGGAACTGATCGCCCGCTTCGGGAATTCCTTCGAGGCCGAGAACTTCGACGGGCGTGGAGGGGCCGGCACTCTTTACCGGCTGGCCTTTATCGTCAAACATTGCGCGAACTTTGCCGAAGACCGCACCGCAGAGGAAGAAATCTCCGGTGCTGAGCGTGCCGTTCTGTACGAGGACGGTTGCGACGGGACCGCGTCCGCGATCAACGCGCGATTCGAGAACTGTTCCGCTGGCGACGGCGCCGGGATTCGCTCTTAGCTCGCGCATATCGGCGACGAGCAAAATCATTTCGAGAAGTTTATCGAGATTCTTTTTCAGCTTGGCGGAAACTTCCACGACGATGGTATCGCCGCCCCATTCTTCAGACATCAAACCGCGTTCGGAAAGTTGGCGCTTAATTCTTTCTGATTCCGCGCCGGGCTTATCCATTTTATTTACGGCGACGATGATAGGAACTTTCGCTGCTTTGGCGTGGTCGATTGCTTCGGCGGTCTGCGGCATCACACCGTCATCCGCGGCAACAACGAGCACGACGATATCCGTAACTTTTGCGCCGCGAGCACGCATGCGAGTGAAGGCTTCGTGGCCCGGCGTGTCAATGAAAACCACTTTACGTCCGTGAACATTCACGGAATACGCGCCGATATGCTGGGTGATTCCCCCGGCTTCGCCGCCGGCCACATCGGTTTCGCGAATCGCGTCGAGCAAACTTGTTTTTCCGTGGTCCACGTGGCCCATCACGGTAACGACGGGCGGACGCGGCACGAGATTTTCCGGCTTTTCAGTTTCGGCAACGTCGAGAATGGCTTCTTCTTCAAACGTGACGACGCTGACGACGCCGTTAAATCCTTCGGCAAGAGTTGTAGCCGTGGGAGTATCCAGCGCCTGATTGATGCTGGCGAAAACTCCCTTATCCAACAAAACTTTCAGAAGATCTTTTGCGCGCACGTCCAGCTTTTCCGCCAACTCGCGGACAGTGACGCCTTCTGTAATTGTAATTTCGCGCCGCGGACGTTCGACCGGCGGAGGAGCTTCGGGACGCGCCGCGCGCGCTCCACCGACTCCGGGCCGTGCGCGAACGGGATGCAGTTTGCGTTCGCCTTCTTCAAAGCGGCGATCCATTGTGGGCCGCGCGCGTGAAGCCGGCTTGCGTTCATAAATTGGTTTGCCGGGTTCGGCTTTGCCAACTGGCGGAGCTCCGCCGGGGCCGGTTGGCCGCTGGCCGGGACGCATTGGCGGACGACCGCCGGGACCTGTCGGAGGCGCGCCGGGGCGCGAAGGAAATCTGCCGGGAACTGTGCCGGGTGCGCCGGGACGCGAGCCACCGATCGGACGGCCGGGAGCTGGACGGCCAGCAGTTTGTCCGCCAGCGCGCATTGATCCGGGAGCGCCTGGACGCTGCGTGTGCAACGGCATTCCGCGCACAGGGCCGCTTGGAATATGCGTGATCGGCGGACGATTTGTTGTTGGTCCGGGAACTGGAGGTTTCGGACCGGAAATTGGAGTGCGCGTCGCCGGGTTGGTGGTGCTCCGCTGCGGCGTGGATGGCCGAGCAGGGGCGGCCGGCGGTCTTGCCGCAATGGGAGCTTTTGCGACGGGCGCGGCTGGAGCATGCGGCGTTGCCGGCGCAACCGGCGCGGCTGCTGGTTTTGCGGCAATAGGTGCTGCTGGTTTCGCTTCGACAACCGGTGGGGCTGCGGGCGGTGCGGCAGCTGGCGCGGGTACATGCGGCACAACTGGAGCAGTCGGTGCGGTAACCGGCGCTGCTGGTTTTGCTGGAGCGGCCGGTGCCGCGGGTGCGGCAGTTGCCGGTGCGCGTTTGGCGGCGCGTGCGGCTGCTTCCTTCGCGGCCTTTTCTGAAATTGCTGCGGCTTCGGCATCAGCTTCGGCTTGCGCTAATGATTGGAAATGCTTCTTAACTTTTTCGGCGGCGGAAACGTCAATGGAGCTGGAGTGCGTCTTTTTTTCTGTGACGCCTGCTTCAGGCAGATAGTCGAGGATCGCCCGTGCTTTGACCTCGAGTTCGCGGGCCAGTTCGTTGATGCGAATCTGATTTGCGTCGGGCATAGACCTCGGGGATCATTCCTTCTCTGGCTGGGGTTCAGCCGGTACAACTGTATCCGGAGAGACGCTTACATCAGAGTGCGTTTCGCCGACCCCGTTGTCATTTGATTCTGTTTCAGTTTCGGAAGTTTCCGCGGCCTTCGCGGCCGCCGCGGCTTCTCTGGCTTCGCGAGCTGCGACATCGTCGGCCGTTTCATCTTCAAGTGCAATTTCGGGCGCTGGTTCGTCGGCTACAGGTTCTTCGCTGGGAGAAACCTCGGCTTCGGCCGGCGGATTTGCCGCAGCTTCAGCGGCTTCCGCTGCCTGGCGCGCGTCGAGCGCTTCAAAATATGCCGTCACCGACTGATGAATCTTCTCGACCATTTTTTCGCCGATGCCGGGAATTGCGACGAGTTCTTCGGGCGTCATATCCGCCAATTTTTCGATGGAGGTGATTCCGGCGGCTTCAATTTTTTCGATGGTCTTCGGTCCGACGCCTTCGAGTTCCGTGAGCGCAGTGCCCGGAGCAGTGAGCGCCGTCATTTGCGCTTCCAGTTCCTGGCGCTTCTCCTCTTCACTCTTAATATCGATATTCCAGCCAATTAATTTGCTGGCCAGACGAACATTCTGTCCCTTTTTTCCGATGGCCAAAGAAAGCTGCGTGTCCTCGACGATTACTTCAAGGCTCTTCGTTTCCGGGTCAACAATTTGTACGCGCGTAACCTTCGCAGGGCTTAGCGCTTTTTGCGCGAAGGCGATGGTTTCTTCGGAGTAGGGAATGATGTCAATTTTTTCGCCGCGCAATTCGCGGATGATGGATTGCACACGCATACCCTTCATGCCAACGCATGCGCCTACCGGATCCACTTCCTTGTCACGACTTTGCACGGCGATTTTGGTGCGTTCGCCGGCTTCGCGCGCTACGGCGCGGATCTGCACGGTACCGTCATAAATTTCCGGAACTTCCATTTCAAATAAACGCTGAACCAGCACGGGATCCGCTCGCGAAACAATTACCTGCGGACCTTTTGCCGCTCGATCCACGGCGCGAAGAACTACGCGCAGACGCTCACCCAAATTATAAGTTTCCAAACGCGATTGTTCGCGCTTGGGCATGCGCGCTTCGGTGCGGCCGAGGTCGACGATGATGTCCAAGCCTTCTGTGCGCTTCACGATGCAATTCAACATTTCGCCGACGCGTCCGATATATTCGTTGTAAACAGTGTCGCGTTCAGCTTCGCGCACTTTCTGCATGATTACTTGCTTAGCAGTTTGCGCGGCGATGCGGCCCAGCACGTCGGTGGGACGCGCCATAATAATGTCCGTGCCAATTTGCGCGTTCGGGTCGTGCTTCTTCGCTTCAGCGAGCGTCCATTCGCGATTGGTGTCGGTAACTTCTTCGACTACCGCGCGGACGGCGAACACACTGATTTGTCCGGACTCAATATCAAATTTTGCACGCAGATCATCTTCCGTCTTGTAATACTTACGAGCGGCGACAACCATCGCGTCTTCGATAGCGGCGATGATAATCTCCGGCTCGATGTGCTTATCGCGGCTGATCTGCTCAATTGTCTGGTATAGCAGACTTGCCATTCGGCCCTCGTATCCTAAGTATCTAGAACTCGACGATTAAATTTGCCTTACGTATATTTTCAAACTGCAATTCAATGATTCCCTTACCGGTGGTCTTTGAAAGTTCGATGCGCACACGGCCTTCCGCGTAGCCCATCAAACGCCCTTCTACATAACTTAATGGCTTGGCGCCTTCGCCCGGTTCAATGGGCTGATGCAGCCAAATCTTCGCCATGCGCCCGGTGAAACGCTCGTAATGCTCGGGCAAAAAAATCTTTCGATCCATTCCCGGCGAACTGACTTCCAGCGTATAACGCTGGCCGGGTACTAAATCTTCCACATCTAAAATTACGCTGAGCTGTTCGCTGACGGCCTGACAATCCGCATGGCTAACGCCAGCGGGCTTATCAATATAGACGCGAAGGATTCGGTCTTTGCCGATTTTCCATTCGACGTCCCAAATTTGAAGCCCTTCCGTGCGCGCCACGCGCTCGGCTGCTTCGCGAATTCGCTCGAGTTCCATTTTCTAGCCGTTAGAGAAACCTGTGCCTTGCCGCAAAAAGCGATCCATCGTTTGGCCAACCGACGCCGGATTGATGCGGGCCAGGTTGGAACACGACAGAAACTATCGCGGCCAACAAAAAAGTGGGCTCGCGCCCACTCGGCACTTCGACACTCTAAGAGCGAATCTAAGTATAAGCCCGCGCGGGCAGTTCGCGCAAGTTGTGCAGGTATGGGAACAGATAGGTGATTGCAAAGCAATTTGGAGTTATAATCCATGACGCAAGGAGAAAAGCGGGACTTTGCGTTGTACGACCTTTCCAGCCGGCGCGGCCGGTATGTCCCTTATATTCTAATAAGTTGCGGCGTCCTCGCGCTTGCTGCGGGAATGTTGTGCGTTTCTGGAATGCAGATGCGCGGGGCAGTAGCGCGTCCTATTTCGGCTGATGCGCTATTTTCTGAGCGGCGATCCGGCATTCGCGCGCTGCCGCGCACTATGTTGTGGGCGTGGGAACGTCCGGAAGATTTGAACTTCATTGACCCGCGCGAAACTGGCGTGGCGTTTCTTGCTGAGACAATTAATATTTTTGGCGAAGGCGAGCGATTCGGAGTGATGCCGAGGCGGCAGCCGTTGCGCGTGCCGGAGGGTACGTCACTTGTTGCGGTGACGCGAATTGAAATGCGCGCTGCGCCTGCGAAATTTGAAGAGGCGGATGCGCGCGAGATTGCTGACGAGATCGCGCGGCTCGCGGAAATTCCCGGCGTTGTAGCCATACAAATTGATTTTGATGCGACGGTTTCGCAGCGCGAATTTTATGGCGCGATTTTGCGCCAGCTTCGTAAGCAAATTCCCAACGAAATGGCGATTTCGATCACCGCGCTGGCGTCGTGGTGTTTCGGCGATGCGTGGCTGGATGGGCTGCCGATTGACGAGGCGGTGCCGATGTTATTTCGGATGGGAGTTGACGATCGGAATATTCGATTTCGATTGGCGCGCGGCGATGATTTCGCGTCTCCCGTGTGTCGATCCAGCGAGGGTGTTTCGACGGACGAAGTTGCGCCGAAATTATCGGGAGCAGGAATATCTGGGCGAAGAATTTATTTGTTTCATCCGCGTTCGTGGACAGCGGCGGCGTTCCACGAAGCGGCAAAAGGAGCAGGGCAGTGAAGAAGGTCAAAATGTTGAGAGTTGTTTTGGTCTTTTTGATTTGTGTGGTGATGGTGGTGCCGCACGTGCAGGTGTTTGCGTGCGGGCCGTACTTTTCGCAGACGTTTTTCAAATTCACGTTGCATCCTGATGTTCCGCTCGACCGTTTTGCCGGCGGAGAGTTGGGAGTTTTGCAGACAACATACGCGCGGTCGTATTTGGTGGTCGCATATCGATACTTGACCGGCGAAGTGTTAAGCAAGGAGGAACAAGATGGAGCTGTGTCGCTGTGGAAGGATCGACTTGGTTCAGTTGGAGGCGGCGAGAGATTTTATTCCAGCGCAGAACCTTCCTCTAGGCAGAACGCCTGGTTCGAAGTGCGCGGGAAGCTGCCTGGAGATTCGTCCGGTCGAAGGGATCACGGAAATTGGAACTCAATTGAAGAGGATGGACAATATGATTCTCACGTAAATTGCCTGGAGCCTGCATTTGAACGGGCTGCCGATACGCTTGCGAAACGCATCAGCCAGTTTGGAGAGGGATCGAAAGAAGTCCAAAGATGGGAAGAAGCTCAGGATGCGGTGTTCGCGCTTTGCAACGGCGGTGCGCCGCGAGCGTATCCTACTCCGGCTGATGCTTCGCTGCCGGAAACAATCCGGGAAGACCGCGCCTATCAGATTGCGTCGGCACATTTTTATGCGGGCGATTTTGATGGCGCGCGCGATTTATTTCAGCAGATCAGCCGTGATGAAAAGTCACCTTGGCGCGCGACGGGCGCGTTGATGGTGGGAAGGTCGATGATTCGCAAAGCGACGCTTGTCACGGCGGATTCAGACAGCGAAAACGCCGCGTTGAGCGAGGCTCGTCCGGTGCTGGAAGCAATTCTGAAGGACAAGTCCATGACCGAAGTGCATCACGCCGCGAAGGATTTGATCAGTTTCATTGACGTGAGGATTCAGCCCGTCGAATACGTTCACGCGCTTGGGCGAATTCTGGCGCATCCGGATGGCGGGGATATGAAACACGATTTGAATGACTACACTGTGCTTCTCGATAACGGGGCTGGGCTTTCCAATGCTTCCGATCCCGGCACAGGTGGCAGTCTTGCGAATCGGAATGCCAAACCAATACTGACTTTTGTATCCGCGCCGGTTGAACGCGACGGGCTTACGGATTGGATTTATACATTTGAGACCCCGACCCCCGCTTCATTGGCGCACGCCAAAGATGAATGGCGAAAGACTCATTCTGTAGCGTGGCTTGTGGCGGCACTTGCAAATCTACCTTCTGGAAATTCCGGCGCAGACGAATTGCTTTTGGCCGCACAGCGTGTGAAACCGGATTCACCGGGATATTTCACCGTGCAATTTCATGCGTTGCGGATTGCATCACAGGACAGCCGCAAGGATGCCGCGCGTCATGAATTGGATCTATTGCTTCAAAGCAATGCTGAGAAATTGCCGCGGTCGGCGCGGAATTTATTTCTCGGATTGCGAATGTCGCTCGCGCAAAATCTCGACGAGTTGCTACGCGATTCGATGCGCGTGCCCGCTGGAGTGAGCGATGGAGAATACGATATGGAAATACCGGACGACGCATCGTTGTTTGGCTCAGGCACTGCTGACGCAGACAACGCGGAAACCGGTACTCCGCTATTCGATGTGGACGCGGCGTGGACATTCACGCGCGGGCTTCCGACGTCGATGTTGCTTCGTGCGGTCGAGAACAAAATACTTCCGGTTGAGTTGCGAAGCGAAATAGCGAGCTCCGCGTGGGTGCGCGCAATCGTGATCGGCGACGAAGCAAATGCGCTGCGGCTCGCGCCGATCGTTGGCGAGCTCGAACCCAAGCTCTTGGAGGAAATGAAGACGTACGTTGCCGCCGATTCGGCGTCACGCCGCTTCGGTGCGATTCTTGCGATTCTGCGAACGCCCGGACTTCGGCCATATGTGCCGTATGGGACGCCGCGAACGAAGCCCATCAACGAGACAGACAGTTACCGAGACAATTGGTGGTGCGGTTTGGACAGCGGTGCGGCGCGGATCAAAGAAATGAATGAAAGTTGGGCGAAATCTTCCTCCGGCCAAAGCCTGACCATGCCTTCGTTTCTTTCACCAGAGGAGCGAAATGCTGTAGAGAGCGAGTGGAAACAATTGGTGAAAACCGAAATGGGAGTGACATGGATGACGCAGCAAGTTCTCGCTTGGGCGAAGGCGCATCCCGATGACGCGCGAGTGCCGGAATCTTTGCATCTGGCGGTTCGTGCCTCGAGATACGCGTGCGATGACGAGAAAGTCCGGCAAGGGATTACACACGAAGCGTTCGATTTGCTGCACCGAAAATATCCGAGCAGCGAGTGGACGAGGAAAACTCCGTATTGGTTTTAGCAGAGTTTGCGGCGGAAGATTTCTTTGCCGGACTAAAAATCAGGCCCGCCATTCATAGGCATGAAGCCTGTAAATGACGGGCCTGAAAATTTCTACCGCTCGAAATTCGACTGTTCGTCGAAAGTCTAGCTCCTAATCGAAAATCTAAAACTACTTTTCGCCGCCGGGTTTTTTAACTGGCGGAGTGGCGGGCGGAGTTGCCGGTTTTGGAGCTGCGGTTGCCGAGGCCTTCACAGGATACTTCTGGTCGTAGAGCTTGACGATTTCCTGAGTGACGTCCATGCTCGGCGCTTTGTAAAGAACGCCGATGGAATCGCTGGAAGTATTCAACACGGCGTCCAAACCGTTTTCCTTGGCGTATGTTTCAACCAGGTCCATCATCTTGCGACCGATACCGTCAACCAAATCCTGTTGAGCTGCGTTGGATTGCTCCTCGAGCTGATCCTGCGCGCGCTTGGACTGGCTCTGCAACATCTGACCTTGACGCGTCAGACGGGCTTTTTCTTCGTCGCTCAGCGTATTTGAGCCGGCTTGTAGCTTCCGAGCGATATCGTCGATTTGCTTATTCAGGGTCTCGAGCTGCGCCTGCTGCGGCGCAAACTGTGATTGCAACTGAGCGACATCCGCCTTCGCTTCCGCCGTAGCGATAATCGCGGTTCGCATATCCATCACTTTGAATTTTGTTGGTTGCGCTTGGGCCATCGCTGCCGGAGCGAAACTGAAAGCTGCTAGTGCCATCCATGGCAATATTGCGCGAATCTTCACTCTGAATCTCCTTGTGGGAACATTCCCTTTAACGCGAAGCGCGCATTGTAGCATAAATGCCACCTTTCCGACGCGAGAAATACAAATCACGGATGGCCCTGAATGCGCTGAATTTGCCCGCCTGCCGAGGCTACTTCCCCCTGCCCGTTAGACGCGGCGGAGGGTTCGGGGGGTTGCAAGGGGTTTTTGGCGTTTCCGTGATTTAGGAACTGTATTGGAACTACTGAGGCTGCCCGGGGCCGCTGCGCGTGGTGTCTCTGCCCGCGTAGATTGGCTTTCCTGAATGTGGAATGGAATGAACCAGGCGCGGAGTGATTACGATTATGAACTCATCACCAGTGGTGTTCTTGGTGTGGTCGGCATCGAGATATCCGGCGGCGCCAAGTTGATTGGCACCGGGCCATCCGGTAATCGTGCGCATTTCTTGCGTTTCCAAAAGTCCCGCGAGCAGAGTGGGCTCATTTTCCCGGACACGGACGGTCTGGTCCACCTGGCGATGGGTAATAATTGGAATTCCATTGATGTTACTTCCCGCAAGGCTGCTTATATCAAACGAAAGTTGCAGAGTAACTTCGGAGCCGATATGAAGGCGCGGCGTGGCTTTCACTTTAAAGCCGATGTCCTCGTACTGCGAACCGGGATAGGGAGTTTGCGTGGTTTCGTTATTGGTGGCCAGTGTTGCGGAATTCAAAATGATGGAAATGGCGTCACCGGTTTGGTCGGCAACGGCAAGATCCGGCGCGGAATCGCCATTGAAATCCGCCGAGGTCATGGCGATCGGCCCAGTGCCGGTGGCGATGGTGAACGCGATGGAGAAAGTGCCGTCAAGATTTCCTGTGGTGGCGGAAGTGTTCGGCGTCAAAACGCTGACGGTGTTGTCCGCGAAATTTGCGACGATCAAATCGAGAGAGCCTTGCGCAAATGCGCCACTGACGATGGCGGTGGGGCCATTGCCGGTCGGCGAATCCAGCTTTTGTTGAAATGTTCCTGGACCAGTGTTGACGCCGGTGCCATTTCCCAGGAAAACGGAAACGGTACCGGAATTTTGATTCGTGACGGCGATGTCCTGAATGCCATCGCCATTCACATCAGAGACGGTGATTCCAAACGGCGACAGATCAGTCGCGTAAGGTGAGGGCGCCTGTTCTAGGAACGTTCCGTTGCCCGGCCCCGTTCCGCCGTTCTGCCCAAGAAAAACGGAAACAGTATTGTCGGTCTGATTCACTACGGCCAGATCGGGAATTCCGTCAGCGTTAAAGTCCGTGGTGGCGAGTGCGATCGGGCCTTTGCCGGTGGGAACTGTTGTGGCGACGGGAGTGAAGGTGCCGGTTCCCGCCGCATCGTTTAGATAAATAGAAACTGTGTCGTCGCCAAAATTTGTGACGGCCAGATCGAAGTGGCCGTCGGAATTAAAATCAGCAGCTACGATTGCGGAAGGCGTTTTGCCGGTTTGAAGAATTTCATTGGTCGGGAATGTAGTTGAGCCGGGGAACGCGCCGGTTCCATCGCCGAAAAGGACGCTGACCGTGTTGTCGCCCTGATTCACAACAGCTACATCAACGTGGCCGTCTCCGTTGAAATCCTGCGCAACGAGCGCAACCGGGGTAGTTCCCACTTTTATCGGCGGCTGCTGCACAAATGTGCCGTCACCATTTCCAAGATAAACGTCAATTGTGCCGTCGGTGGTATTCGCTACGATCAGGTCGGTCTGTCCATTGCCGCGCAGGGAAGCAGTGACTACGGCGCTCGGGCTCTTTCCGGTGGGCAAATTATTCAGCGTTGGGACGCCGGGTACTGTGTTACCCAGATTTGCTGAAAGCAAAGAAAGCGTGATGGGAAAATGTTCACCAAGAAAAAATGTGGCGGGCTTGCCGTCCTGCGCGCGCAATAGCAGGCGTTGGGCGGATTTGACGTTGCCGTACGTTTGCGAAAAATTTGCCTGCGCGTTGGCGAGAGTGGAAAAAAAGATGGTGCTTCCGCCGCCAAATGCGACGAGCGGAGGAAGCAATCCGCCAAGCGCGCCGCCACCGGATGTGCCGAAAATACTTTGAATTAGCGCGGTGAGCGCTTGCGTGGACGTCGCGTTTTCGATCTGCGTGATTTCTGTTTTGGTGAGCGGAACTACTTGCGCCGTGGTTGACGGAAGAATGCCCAAATCCCTCAAGGCGTTTTTATCGACTTCGAGCAACTCGACCTCCAACACGAGTTCGCCGCGGCCCTGCTCGATTTGATCGATTAGCTCTTCCGCGATTGCAACATTTTTCGGAGTGTCGCGAACTGTGAGTTCGCGCGAGGCAACGTCCAGCGAGGTGCGGGTGATTCCGACAATTTCGCGGATCACGCGCAACGTGTTGGTCATGTCCTCATCCGACACGCTGGCGGGAAGCACGAAAGTGCGCACCACGAGCGGCTCAAATTGTTTGCGCTTTGCCGGCGAATCGTCGGCGATGATCACTCTCGTTTCGTCGTACGGCGCCCAGAACGTGTGCGTTTCGGTGGAGAGCACGTTCATTGCCGTCTCAAAATCCACGTCCGGAACTTTGAAGTGGACGGTGCGGCCCGGCGGCAGATCGGAATCGAATTGCGCGATGACTCCGAATTGTTGCGCGACCGCTGTAAAGACGCTTTGCGTATCGCCGCGAACGTCGAACGTGTGCGCCCCCAAGGTGAATTTCAATTTAACGGGCGGCGCGAGCGCGCGTTCCTGTGAGCCGGCGCGCTGCTTCGGAGGATCCATCGCGATCACTTGCGCAAGACGTTCGCGCGCCGTTTTGTACGAAGGATCAAGTGCGATGGCTGCGAGCAATTCCGTTTGTGCGCCGGGATTATTTCCCATGAGAAGTTCGCGCTCGGCGCCATCCAT
>DASYNR010000072.1:0-2768 GCA_036008485.1 Candidatus Acidiferrales bacterium
ATTGTCGGAACATGCGCACAATGGCGCTGAGCGCAACAAGGATCAAACTCCGACATCTTCAATGCAATTCGACCGCTAGCTGGCCCTGTTCTGTAATAGTTTCGGTTGGAATAATTTTGCGGCCTGATTTTGTGAGATAGACGGTGAAGAGCGAAAACAGCGCCGCAGCAAATAAATATTTCAGCGCAGGCGGCAAGTGAGTGGGAGAAAGAAACGCCTCAATCGTTCCGGCCACGATCAACGTAGGAATCACTCCGAAAATTAAACGCGCGCTTTTTGCGCCGGCTTGCGAAAGAGACTCGCGGCGCGGCAGCAGACCCGGAAATAAAAGTCCGCGCGCCAGCAATAATCCCGCTCCGCCGCTAATGAATATCGCGGGCAATTCCAACACGCCATGCGGCGCCACAAAACTCCACAACATGGTGGACATATTCGCTTCAAAACACGCCACGCCGATCACGCCCATCAGAAATCCGTTCATCAACATGCTGTAGATGGTGCCAAGGCCGGCCACGATTCCCGAGGCAAAGGTGAAGAAGCAAACGGAAATGTTGTTGGTCATAATTTGGCTGGACGCGAGAGGCTTGATGGTCAACACCGATTCGGTCCACATTTTGTGATGCTCGATGGTTTCCATCATTTCGGGGCCCAGGAAATAACGCTCGAACGATGCGTCATGAAGTGTGAGGAGCGCGCTGACGATGCCGGCGAATAGAAAAAGCAGCGCCGCGGCGAGCGTGTAATTAAATGTTTCGCGAAATGTGCGGGGGAAATCCTCGCGATAAAATTTGATGATTCCCCAGCCGGAGCGTTTTCGTCCGGCATATAACAAATTATGGGCGCGGCTGAGGAGTTGATTGAGCGAGCGCGCCAGTCCCTGTTCGAGGGGATCTTCGCGGACGGCTGCGAGATCGGCGGCCGCTTGACGGTATAATAATCCCAGCTCCTGAAGTTCCTTGTGTGATAAGTTGCGAACCCCGGAACGGCCGGAACGCTCGACCAATTCCGTAAGGCGCTCCCAGTAGGGGCGGCGTTTGCTGAGCCATCGTGCGGAGGGCATGAATGGATTCTCCGGACCCAGTAACAACTTCTTGGGACGACAAGCTTACCATTGAAACGCCAGAGCAGACATCGCTCGAGTTTCCTCTGGCGGGTGTGGGCAGCCGTTGCATGGCGCTGTTGCTGGATACTTTGATTCAGGCGATCGTGTTCCTGATATTGATTTTGGTGCTGGCGCTTTTTCATTTCATTTCGCCGGGTGGCGCAGGCGGACTGGGGCTTACCGGACTCTGGGCGCAGGCGCTCATCTACTTTTCAATCTTCGTTTTGTACTACGGATATTTCGCGCTATTTGAATCCATTTGGAATGGCCAAACGCCGGGAAAGCGCGTGGCGCATTTGCGCGTGATTCAAGAATCCGGCCGGCCGCTGCAAGTGTGGCAGGCGTTCGCGCGAAATTTGATGCGCATCATCGATTCAATTCCATTCTGCTACGCGATCGGAATGACGTCCGCGCTAATCAGCAAACAAAATCGCAGACTTGGTGATTTTGTGGCCGGAACTGTGGTGATCCACGAGCGTCCACTAACGAAAATTTCAGTTGGCTGGGCAAGTGAAGTACCGAGCGCGGTTGGCGCTCCAGTGTTGGGCGCGTCACGGCTTTCGCTGGACGAGGTGAAGCTGATCGAAGCGTTTCTTGAGCGGCGGAATTCGCTGGCGGCGGATGTGCGCTTTCGCATGGCGCGTCAGATTGCCGCGCGTATTGGGAATCAATTAGGAATCGGGGACAACCGGCTGAGCATGGCGGGCGTTACGTCAGATGAAACTTTCCTGGAGGCGCTGGCGCGCGAAAGGCTTAGTTCACGCGGGTAGGCTCACGCGCTGATTGTCGCTGCGTGAATAAATATTTGCGCGAATCTCGTCTACGAAGTTGAACCCTGCTGGTTCAATCGAAGTTGCGAAAGTTCCTGGCTCAGTTTTTCAAAACGCTCCAATAGTTCCTTGTGACGCACATCTTCCGTTGAGGGCTTTTTCGCGGTGAACGAAATTGTGCCGCCCGGTTCGATTCGGGCGCAATCAACGTCGGCGAGCGAATCGAATCCCTGGCGATGCGCGGCCGCCTCGAGTTCCGGCAACGTAATGAGTTCCTTAGCTAGCTTCCGCTTATCCAGCTTTCCGTGTTCCATGAGCATATCGCTTTTGCCCTCGACGACCGCGTCAACTCCAGGATGGCTGTAGAGGAAGCGCACGAAAATATAATTAATCATCAGCAGCGTGGCGGCGCCGATTAGGCCGCCCGTCAGAGAATTATCGTCGCCGATAATCGCGTTCTGAACAGTATTGGAAAGAGTGAGCAAAACGACGAGGTCAAACGGATTGAGTTGCGCCAGTTCCCGTTTACCCGCTAGGCGCAAAACGACGACGAGAAAAACATAAACAAGAATCGGACGTAGGATTTTTTCCATTACCGGCAGCGCCAGGTGAAACATGTTGGCCCACATTACAGAGTGCATCGTTGGTCTCCTTCAGGGATCGAGTGAGCCGAACTTAACACGGCCTTACGCTTCACGGAAGCGCGCCTTAAAGCTGAAAAGTGTGCTGAATGGTACGGCGAAAAGTACAGTGGCGTTATAGAAACATTTTGGTTCCATTCCGTTCAAGCGCGTCAAATAGCGCACACAATAGAAGGGCAGCAGCCTGTTTGAAACGGACGCACGATTATGCCCGAACGCACCGAATACGAAATTAAACGCACGGCGTCACTTCGC
>DASYNR010000073.1:0-4808 GCA_036008485.1 Candidatus Acidiferrales bacterium
GCGAGCTTCACGCTGGTCTTGAAAAAACGGAATTTCTCATCGTCTTTCCGCTGGTGGCCGAAGGGCGTGCGCGGCTCGTCGGCACAGTGCTCAAAGAAACCTTAGATCCAAACGAGGAACTTTCTTGGAATGACGTGAGCAAGCGCGTGATCGATTGGATGCGCATTGACGTGAAAAGCGTGAACTGGTTTTCCACCTACCGTGTTCATCATCGCGTCGCCGATAGTTTCCGCAAGAGCCGAGTCTTTTTGTTGGGCGACGCTGCGCACATTCATAGTCCCGTTGGTGGACAGGGCATGAACACCGGAATTGGCGACGCAATAAATCTTGCATGGAAATTGGCGTCCTGTTTGCACGGCCGTTCGGACGGTACGCTGCTGGATACCTACGAGCCGGAACGTATCGCCTTCGCGCGTCGCCTCGTCGCCACAACCGATCGCGCGTTTACAGAAGTGACGAGCCCCAGTTTCATCGCGCGTCTCGTGCGTCTGAAGATCATTCCGCTACTGATGCCGTCGTTCTTCAAGCTAAACGCCGCGCGTCGTCTGATGTTTCGCACGGTTTCACAAACACAGATAAATTATCGTGGAAGCGCATTAAGCGAAGGGCGAGCTGGAAATGTTCACGGCGGAGACCGGCTTCCGTGGGTGAAAATTCAATCGGGCACCGCCGACAATGATAATTTCGCGCCGCTCACGTCACTCGATTGGCAGGCACACGTGTACGGCACCGCCGCGCCCGGTCTTAAAGACATTTGCGGTGCACGAAAAATACCATTACACATTTTCCAGTGGATTCCAGAGATGGCTCGCGCAGGATTAAAACGCGGCGCGATTTACCTAATTCGGCCGGACAGCTACATCGCCATGGTCGATCCGCGCGGCTCCGCCAAATCAATTTCAGCCTACCTCGATAAGCGCAACTTTCGCTCATCAAGGCAGTAGCGCCGACACTCTTGCTTGCCCTGAGAAGCGAAGGGCTTGCCCGGAGTCTCGAAGGATCGGTGCGCCTTCTTCATCAACTAGACCTAGTGCGCTTTCCCCGCGCAACCCGGATGCCCGCAGCGGCAATCAATATCCGGCATATCTTCCACCGCGGCGCAAGCCGCGCTGCAATATTTGCTGTCCGCGTCGGCCTTGCAACTGCAATTTGGATGAGCGCATTTCTTTGTGTCGTTCATTTGAATTGCCTCCTATTTCTGAAAACTCTATCTGGTGGAAAATCTTTGCGGGTGACTCGATGCGCACCTTTGATGCTGAAAGAACCGCCGCGGTCGCGCTCGCCGTTAGCGGTCAACGCTGGCCTCGCGAGACTCTTTGCGCGCGCCGACATCATACATCCAGACGTTCCTTGAGGCGCAATTTAACTTGGCTAAAAAAAATTCCCCGCACCAGTCCAATAAACTGCAGGACTCGCACCGCAATTTCTTCAAAAAAATTATCGCGCGTCTCGGCCCCGGTCTGATTACGGGAGCCGCCGACGATGATCCCAGCGGAATCGGCACATATTCTCAAGTCGGCGCGCAGTTCGGCTACGGAATGTTGTGGACCGTGATTTTTTCGTATCCATTGATGTCGGTGATTCAGGAAATCAGCGCGCGCATCGGGCGCGTCACCGGCGAAGGCATTGCCGGAAATATTCGTCGCTATTATTCCAAACCGGTTTTGTATGTGATCGTGGCATTGCTGCTGATCGCGAACATCTGCAACCTCGGCGCGGATATTGACGCGATGGGCGCCGTCGCAAATTTATTGCTGCCCGGGCCAACCGGATTGTACGTGCTGGTTTTCGGCGCGATTTCGTTGCTGCTGCAAATTCTTGTGCCATATTCGCGCTACGTTCATTATTTGAAGTGGCTCACGCTCGTGCTTTTTGCGTATGTGATCACCTCGATTGTGATGAGGGAGCCGAAACTCGCCGCGCTCCACGCTACATTTCTCCCGTCAATTTCTTTTCATCGGGAATATTTCACCGCACTGATCGCTGTTCTCGGCACCACTATCAGTCCTTACTTATTTTTCTGGCAAGCTTCGGAGGAAGTGGAAGAAGTCACGACGCATGCCATACAGAAGCCGCTCCTCGTCGCTCCCGAACAAGGCCCAGCGCAACTCAAACGAATTCGAGTCGACACTTATTTCGGAATGGCGGTTTCAAACTTAGTGGCGTTCTTCGTAATTCTCACGGCTGCTGCAACTCTTCACGCGCACGGAATTTTAGACATTCAAACCGCAAGTCAGGCCGCAAAAGCGCTCGAGCCGCTGGCCGGAAGATTTGCGTTCGTAGTTTTCGCGCTCGGAATTATTGGAACAGGGCTTCTCGCCGTGCCCGTTCTCGCAGGCTCCGCCGCCTATGGAGTAAGCGAAGCCTTCGGCTGGACCGCAAGCCTGCAGAAAAAGCCACGACAAGCTGTGCGTTTCTACTTTACGATTGGCATTTCAACGTGCATTGGAATTGCGCTCACGTTCGCACACATCAATCCCATGAGGGCGCTGTTCTGGTCAGCCGTAATTAACGGCATCGTCGCCGTTCCGGTGATGGTCATCATGATGATCCTCACCCACAATCCAAAAATTATGGGCAAATTTACTTTGCCCCCGTATCTTCGTTGGGTTGGATGGCTGGCGACCGCGGTGATGCTGTTCGCATCACTCGGATTATTTTTCACCAGCCATTGATCGAAAAGATTCCGCGCAATTATCCAGCTTAATTTCCCACCGCGCGCCGCGCCGACATCGAAATCATCAACCGCGAGAATCCCGCAAAAAACATGCTGATCCCCACGAGTGTTCCGATCGCCCATTCGGTGCTCGACGGCCATGTTTTCCAAATCATCGCGCCAAGAATTATGCTGATCAGTCCATCGAATAGCAGCCAGCCTGATCCCGGCATGGGGCGCACGGAAAACGACAGAATAAATTCCATGATTCCCCGGATAACCAGATAGATCGCCAGCATCAGCGTGAATGTTGCCAATCCAGCGACGGGACGAACCAAAATGTACGCGCCGACTGCGATATCAAGAATTCCCAGCAGGATGTGCCACGCAATTCCGCCGGCGCTGCGAGCGTGCCAGCCAAATAAGAAGTGTGTTGCACCAATGAAAAGCAGCAACCACGCAATCAACAAACTCACCGCAATTCCACCGAGTTGCGGTAATGCGACGGCAAGCAGACCGCAAATGATCATCACAACACTGAGAGCAATAGACCATCCCAAAGAAGTTTTCACGATTGTTCGTACGGAAGTATCGCTCATATTTATTCCTCCTTAGTTGGAATGACGACCCAGGAATTGGCATAAAGAAGTTTCCTCGAAGCGACTGCCAGTTTTCAGTCGCCACAATCGCCCTGATTATCATAAAAACTAAAAATGCACACGGAAAATTTATTTAGTTTTGGGAACTAACGGATGGAATGTTTTAGTCTGCGGCTGGAGTTGCTGTTTTCAATTCACCGATCTTCACGACAAGCGCATTCCACTTTTTCTTGTTTTTCTTCGTGGCAAATGGCGCGTTCATGTCCGCATAATACGCGACGATTACGGCGCGCAAATCCGGCGTAAGTCCCACGAAATGATTTTCGCTTAATTCGTCGACGAGCTTTGCATACGCGTGATCCGCGAGCGGATAATCTCCCGGGCCAGTCACTGTTCCGGTATCGAAATTATCGTCTTTAAGGGGAGCGTGTCCGTTTGCGGATTCGTCGGTGACCATCTGTTTGTAATTTACCAGCGTGGAATTGAAACTCGCCATGAATAATGTTTCCGTCTGCGGAGTCGGAGCGTGAAACGCCAGCGCTTTAAACGGTCCGACTTTTGGAATTATCCGGACCAGAATCGCCAAAAGCTGCGTACCGAATCCCGGCTTTTTGTATTTATTGCTCCAATCCTTTTCGTAGCTGGAACGGGAAATGTTGTAAATAAATTTATCGCGGGTCAGCCCCGGCGTGTTCTTCTGAATATCATCTTTCTTAATCTGCCACGCGACTACCGTCATTTTGGGAATCAGAGTGCTGACCGCATAGCGGAAAGTTCCGATCGTGGTGTCGTAGTTCGGGAAAAGCGTTTTCAATTCCAGTCCATAAGTTTCCTGGAAAGCTTTCGCGAGTAAATCATCCGCCACTTCAAATCCAATCGCGTCATGATATGCGTGAGAAGCGTAGTGTCCTCGTGCAACTTGAATTACGTCGAACCCGAATTCCGTTTTCAAGTGCGCTGCGGGATTTTGATCGTAGGTCACGACGTCGCCAAATTTTCTCCTCAGGTCCGGATAAAGAATCGGCACTGCGCGATTTACCGCGAGATTGTGGCCGTTATTGTCCGAACAATAATGGGACATCGCGCCCATCGCAAAAGCGTATTCATTTAAATTACTGGAATCACGCAAGAGATTTTCCACGAAAGTTCCGCTGCGAACGTAATGCACCAGATCGCTGAACAATTTGCTTCCTCCCGGGTAATAACCCATGTCTTGAATAATCGCGCCACCATAAGCGAAGGCGTGCGCGTTTTTCAGATCGTCGGGAGTGGAAGCAGGGAACCGTTTTAGAAGCGCGGGCTGAATTACATCCGTCCATGCGGAATCGATAATTGCTTCGTGCGTAAGAACAGAATATGCGCGCGAATTTTGGGGCGCGAAACATAGAAGAATCGCAATCAGCGCAACTGCTCGCAATTTCTTTATACCGAAATAGTTTTCAGAAGTCACATTGGTAAGATGAAACGCGGCTGCAATTGGATTCGCCGAATTAAATTCGATCCGCGAGACTTTCCCGCAGTTGTTGGCGAGCGCGCAAGAACCGCGATTTTAC
>DASYNR010000074.1:0-10994 GCA_036008485.1 Candidatus Acidiferrales bacterium
CGACGACGTGATGGCCGTTTATTCGCCGGAAAATGTCAGCGTTCTAGATGGCGAAGGAAAAGTCAGTTTCACGCAGAATTTTAGTCCGAAGGAAAGATGGATTGACGAACTTGGCAGGCCGGTGCGTGTTTCTGCAAACGGCGAGAGATTCGCTGTCGCGACAAATCGATCGCAGCTGACTAGCAATGCCAGATCCACCGCGATTCACATATCCACGGGAGACATTCCGGCGGAAATGCCGCTCGATATCGAAGTGTTCGATCTTTCAGCCGCGCAGTGGATTTACACTCTGCGAATTAACCCCCAAAATTTGCACCAAATCTGGGGCCTGGCCCTTTCGCCAAGCGCGAAAAAACTAGCGATCGATTCCGGCGGCGCAATCCAAATTTACAGCCTTCCGTAGGGGAGGGTCTGCGACCTTCCCATCCGAAATTCTCCTAATTTGGTTTCGGCGCGGGCGGTGCTGTCTTCACCACGGGCGCGCGTCCCTTCAAATGATCTTCCATATCCAAGCGGGGCACGCCTTTTTGATACCAATCGGGAGCGGGCTTGCCCATCAACAAATAATCGAAAAACTCTTTCATGCGCACGGCGTAATCTTTTTGATTCGGCAGCCGCGCCAGCCCGTGATTTTCGCCGGGATATTCCAGCAGCACGACGGGCTTCTGCAAACGCCGAAGGGTGTTGTAGTACTCCATGCCCTGAGTGAAATCCACCGCGCCATCCTTATCATTACTTAGAATGACGAGCGGCGTGGTGACGTGCGCAGCGTGAGCAACCGGGGAATTTCGTGTGTACGCTTCCCAATTTTCCCATGGCCCGCTGGTGAAGCGGCCCTGGCTGCTCTCGAAAATTTCTCCGTTCCCTGAGCCGGTGTTTTTGTAAACAATCGCATACATGCTGATCATGTCCGTAAGTGGCGCGCCCGCAACCGCGGCGGCGAACATGTCCGTCTGCGTAATTGTGAACGCTGTTTGATATCCGCCCCACGAATGCCCGTGAATTCCCATATGCTTCTCGTCCACCACGCCAGTAGCAATTGCCGCCTTCACCGCCGGCCGGATGCACCACACCGCGGACATTCCCGGATCGTTCACTTTGTAGGTGATGTCCGGATAAAAAACGGCATAGCCGTTGCTGGTGTAAACTCCGGCATTAAATCCAACACCCGGAACTACCGGCCGCAAATATTGATTCGCGTTCTGCGAAGTTTTTTCGTAGAACGTCACGATGGTCGGATACTTTTTCCCTTTCTCATAATTTGCCGGCAAATGCAGGGCGCCTTGCAACTTGTCACCCTTCTCGCTGACGTAGTTCACAAGAATCGTTCCGCTTGACCACAAGAATTGATCCTGATGCACTGCCGCCGCGATATCCGTAATCATTTTTCCGTTCGCAAGCGTGGCATTCGTCACATAAAAATCCGGTGGCTCTTTGTAGGTCTGGCGCGTGTATACAAAAACGTCGGCCTGACGAGCTTTTAGCACCGGCCCGTAAAATGCGTCGTCCCACATCACGCGATTCACACCGGGCTTCCCCGGTTGAATAATTCCGATGCCATCTTTCTTCGTCCATTCGCCATAAACATCCAGATAAAGTGGCTTGCTCAAATCATATCCATGCTGATCCGCGTTCAGGATTGACGGCCGCCGGTATCGCACTTGCTCCTTTTTTCCATTCACCGTCAAATTCACGGCGCTTGATCCGTCGGCGGCGATCTGCCAGATGTCCCAGTTATCCGAAAGCAGGACATATTTTCCGTCGCTCGACCATCCGAAGAATGGCGTCGGCGGTTTCACCACGTTGTGATCGTCTTCCGTATCGATAAAAGACGTCGGCACGCCCTTTGTAATGTTCGTCGACTTGCCCGCCGCCATGTCGTAAATAAAATAATTTCCGTCCTCGTAGTAAGCAAAGGCGTTACCGATGGGGGAAAGTTCTTCGAGCCAGCGATTCTTTTTCAACGCAAGCTTCTTTTCGCCGGTTTGCAAATTGAAAGTGTAAATGTCCTCGTAGTGGCGCCCATCTAGATTTCCCATCAACTCGTAGGGGTCGGTTGCACGCCCAAGCGCAAATTTCTGCTCGCGCGCAGCGGTTACGTTCCGAATTTCATCGTCGGCCAACCGCACAAATTTCTTGTCACCGGTTCTGTAAATCGCCAAGTAACTGAACGTTTTGTCTTGCGGTTCCTGCACTTGCTGCTGCGACTGCAGGCGCTTGTCCTGCCAATTCCAAACGACCAGATCAACTTTGTCTTCCGCCAGAGGTTCCGCAGCGCCCGGCGCCGCGGGTGCAGGTGCGGCGGCAACAGCGGCTGCACGATCTGGCCCCGCGACAACTTCACCTTTGTCCGAATCTCCACGCTCCTTCTTTTTGACTTTGTGAATTCCAAAAAGCACGCCGTCCAGATTCTTCGTCCAAACTGGCGCGCGATCGGAGCTGACCGTCATCCCTGGTGGAAAATCTGAGAAATCCGCGGGCTTGAAAACAGTTTTTTGCGGCCCGCTCGATCCAAATTCCTTGAACGCTACGACGCTATACAATTTATCTTCGTAGCCCTTGTCATCCACTCCCTTCAATGCCGCCAAACCATCGCCGTCTTCGGTCCACGTCAAACGCGAATACACTGCGTTGTCATCGGACTCGATCGAGCGGGTCATTCCGTCCGCAACATTCCGTAAAGAAATGCCGTTGCCGGACTTGTCGGTCGCATCGGTAATCCAGGCGAGAAATCGGCCGTGTTTATCGAACGCAAATTCAGAAACATTTCCTATATTTATTTCCTGGCCGGTGGCGAGCTCACGCAACAGAAGGTCCGCGCCCTTTGGACGGTCGTCTCGCGCTGCCGCACCGGCTGCATTCGCAGGAGGTGCTCCCGCGCCGGGCGCTCCGCCACCCGGGGCATCCGGGCCATACTTCTGTAGCGCGATCCACGCGCCATTTTCTCCAGAAAATAAAAATCGGCGGACTTTTGCGACTTCAATTTTTTCGCCGGTCTCAAGATTCACAATTCCGGCTTTGCTTTGAATCGGCTTTCGCTGCCGCTTTAGCTGTGCCGCTTCCGCGTGCGAAGGAAACATTGTGAACGCGGCATATTTCGAGTCACTGGAAATCGCCAGCGCGGCGCCACCGCCTCCAACAGCACCACCAGCGGGCGGACCGCCGGCCGGGCCCGCGGCCGGGATTTCGCCAATCGAAAATTTATATTCCTTAATGCCATTCGTCTGGCGAATGGTCACACTGCTATCGCCTTCTTGCGGACTGAGCCGATACGCAAACCAATCGCCGCGATCCGCGAGCGCGGTTGCGTTCACGCCCTTCCACGCCGCCGCGTCATTAAAATCAATCGCGCGCTGTTCCGGACTCACCGGGATTGCCGCGCGGAACTGGGCTGTGCTCAGCAACAGCGCCAAACTTAGAAAAATCAAGACGGTTGATCGATTGCGTCGCATGTCGAAATCCTCTTTTCCAAAGCAGCGGCGGGACGAACGATCCTCACTAGCGGTCCGCACAAACGGTCTGCGAACGTTCACTTGGTCTGTGAAGAACGGAAGGCTTCCCGCAGAGCGTAAGATAGCCCCACTTTTGTCGCGAAGCAAAGACATTCTGGGCCTTGTCAGCGCGCATATTTCGCGTGCGAGTTTATCGCGCGTGTGCAATTGTGGCGTGCCGACAATCTTTCTCTGTGCGTGCAGGATTAGCGGCCTGATGCGGCCTTTTCCCATTGACATTCTATGGGGCCAAGCTTAGGCTAACTGAAATGCTCCGAAAACATTTTTCCGCTCTCGCAATTGCCATCGCGCTTGGCGCGATCGCTTTGCAGGGCCAAAACATTTCCGACGACGAATATTCCTGGGGCAGCCGAGCGTACGTTCCACTTGACGTCAACGCGCTTCGCGTCCAAAGCGACCTCGTGGAAGTTCCCGTGGTCGTGCGGGATTCACACGGCAACCTCGTCGCCGGCCTGCAGAAAACTGACTTCAGTGTTTTTGACAATGGTAAAGAGCAAATCATTTCGTCCTTCTCTGTCGAAAATCATCCGCATCTTGCCACGCAATCCGTTAACAGTTCGCATCCAGAACTGACCGCGCCAACAGCGCCGGCGGCCGCAGAAACTCGATACGTTGTATTTTATTTTGACGACACCAATATGCCGCTGGGGGATTTAGTTTCTTCGCGCGACGCCGCAAAAAAGTTTGTGCTGGAAAATCTGGATCCCGCGGACCGCGTCGCCGTCTTCACATCCAGCACAACTGTGTCGCTGAATTTTACGGACAACCGGCAAGCTCTGGCGGATGCGCTGGCGCAAATTCGCACGCACTGGAAGAGGCCGTCGAGTATGTGCCCTAAAATGCGCGCGTACGAGGCATATCAAATCGAGCAATTTTACAATCATCGGACAGATGAATTAGCCGTGGCCACAGCGGAATGTCCGCAATGCGGCGGGGATGCTCATTGCATTCAGATGGCCGCGGAGCAAACACTTTCGCTTTCCGACAATTTCGCTCAGGACACGATGGGAATTCTTAATGACGTGATCCGCTATCTCGGCAGAATGCCCGGGCATCGAATGTTGCTATTCGCGTCGTCAGGATTCATGACGCTCAAGCTCGGCCCGCAACAAGACAAACTGATTGCCGCGGCGATTCGCGAAAAAGTTGTGATCAATTCGCTGGACACCAAGGGGCTGGTCGCTGACGGGTCCTTTGCCAACGGGCCGCCGGTTATTTTGCGCGATCGACTCGCTGCCGTTCGAGATTCGCTCGAAGCCACTCAGCGGCAAGTCTTCAACGATCCGCTTATCGCTTTCGCCGAAGGCACGGGAGGAAAGTTCTTCCACAATAATAATGATATGGGGCGCGGGATTCGAGATCTTTCAGCGGTGCCGGAAGTTTCCTACGTTCTGGGATTTTCTCCCGAAAAGCTGAAAGCCAACGGCAGCCAGCATGATTTGAAAGTGAAAGTGCCGAATCAGCACGGCATTACCATCGAAGCTCGCAAAGAATATTTTGCGCCTTCTCCTGATCTGACTCCCACTGAAAAGAAATTTCAGCATCTGAATCACGAAGTGACTGCAACCGACGCGCCCGCCGAATTTCCTTCTCAACTTAAGATCGAGCCGGGGTTGCTTCCCTCGGGCCAGCCAGTGCTGAGAGTTTCAATTCACGTGGACGTGAGCAAATTGCCGTTCCAGAAGATCGCCGATCGAAAAGTTGAAAGGTTAATTTTTATCACCGCGCTATTCGATTCACAGGATCATTTCGTGACGGGTGTGCAAGGCGTGATGGATTTGCGGCTGAAAGATCCAACTTTTGCCGCACTCTCTAGCAACGGCGTTACCGCAAGACTCACTCTCGATGCGCCCGCCGGACAATATCGTCTGCGAGAGGTCGTACAGGAAACCTCCAGCGGCCACGTGAGCGCGCAAAACCAGCCGCTTCAAATCCACTAACCTGAACGCAAATCGAAAACAAAAACGAGCGACCCGGTTCCGGGGCCGCCCATTTTTATTTCGGTAGATTTCTAATTACTTCCGGGCGTGCTTGCCGGAGCAGCCGCGCCGCTCTGTGACTTCGCAACCGCCTCCATCATCTGTTTGCGTGAAACTGGAGTCGTGAATGAATGGTCACCGGTCTGGATTACCGTGAGGACGTAATGATCGACAACTTGTTTGAAAGAAACAAACATTTTATCCGAGGGATCGGATTCAAACTGTGTCGGCATGATGAACACGCTCGCACGGTTTTCAAAACTTGTTAGGAGAAGCACACGTCCTCCGTTTGATTCCGACGCGCGGCTGATGCTGTATTTACCCGCCGGAAGCACTTTGCCGGCCGCTACAAACTGGAAAGGAATTTTCACTTCGATTCGATCAATTGACTGCGCGTGTGTGGCCATACCTAGACCAGTAACCGCTATTAGGGCGCACAAAATTCGCATACATTGCTTTCTCATTGTTTCTCCTTTTTCGGACGCTTGCTGCGTCACTCTACAAGACCATCACGTGGCGCTTTTTATTCCTGGTAACGAATGCACGCCGATTTTTTTGCCGGTTGTGCGCAGCCGTGTGCGATTTGCCATCGCAATTCCTTTTGACCAACATCCGATCCCGCGCATCCAATCGACATGCCGCTCCTGCAACGCTCAACAAAAATTGGCCGAAAATTTCAGAACCCGGTTGAAACCACGGTGGCCGGTTTCCGTCTGTTGCCGAAAATTCTGAAACTTTATCTGGCGAACAAAGAAGAGCGCGTTCCGCGGATTCCACTCGGCCCATTCCGCACGGATTCGCGCGTGTACGAGCGCGCTCCGGAAAGCGGGTTGCGCGTCACATGGATGGGCCACTCGATAATGCTGGTGGAAATTGACGGGCTGCGCGTGCTGCTCGATCCCGTGTGGGACAAACGCGCTGCGCCGGTAAGTTGGGCGGGGCCAGAACGATTCTTTGAAGCGCCGCTGCCGCTGACTGAGTTGCCGCCGATTGATGTCGTGATCGTTTCGCACGACCACTACGATCATCTCGGCCAAGAAACTATTCGGAAACTTGCGAAGCTTGATGCGATTGGCAAAGCGCAGTGGGTCACGTCGCTGGGAGTGGGCGAGCGGCTGCAGAAGTTCGGCGTGAAGAAGGAAAAAATCGCGGAGCTGGACTGGACCGATTCGTTGACGGTGACGAGCTTACAAAATTCTGACGCGCTAAAAATCACGGCGCTTCCGGCTCGTCACTTTTCGGGGCGTGGATTGTTCGACCGTCTGGACACGCTATGGTCGTCATTTGTTCTGAAAGGAAATCGCCACAACATTTATTTCGGTGCTGACTCCGGATTATGGGAAGGCTTCGTGGAAATCGGCAAGCAATTCGGTCCATTTGATTTGACCATGCTGGAAATCGGAGCGTTCAACGAACTTTGGAAATCAATTCACATGGGGCCTGATGGCGCGGCGCAGGCATTTGCAGAAATGGGCGCATCCGGATTGCTGATGCCAATTCATTGGGGATTATTCAATCTGGCGCTGCATGCTTGGCGCCAGCCAATCGAACGCATCACCGAAATTGCCGACACAACTGGAATTAAACTTTGGTCTCCCGCGCCAGGCGTGCCCACAGAAATAATCGCGGGGAAGGAACATCGCTCCGATTGGTGGCGGCCGGTCTAAAATATTGTTTGCAATTCTTCAGTGGCCGTACTCTCTCGGTGTTTCGCGGTCCCTCATTTTTGCATATTCGTTTTTGAGGCGCGTCACCGCTTGCCATACTCTGTGAAAATGTAGTCCTTTTTCGCCACGATCGTATGGCACGCGAACCCGCAATTGACGACGCCCGTCGGATCGGGCTTGAAATTGTCGGACGCAGGATCATAGTCAAACACGGCGTAGGCCCACCCTTTCGTGTCCGGGTAGCGCTTCGTGTCTTTCTCGATCAGAAAAACGTCTTGCAAGCTTTGCGGAATCCTGACCGCAAACGGAGACTCCGTGCTCTTTTTTGGTTTCCACTCGATCTTTGCAATCTTGGAGCCGTCAGGGAAAGGCTTGCCATTACCGGGGACGCCGGCGCGGTAGGCGTCGATCATTATGGGATTGGCCACCATCACTTTAAGCAGGTCATCGGTCTGGCTGACGGCCACAACCTGCCAATTCTCGTATCCCCGGAAATCAGAGAACTTGAGCCCGTTCGGTACTTGTAAAGTGTATTTGTCCTGCTGGCCGGCTGTCGCTCTGCTGGACAAGCCAACAATCACTAGAGAAATAATTACCAACACACAGGATAGAATTCTGCTCATGGCTCGTTCCTCCCCTCTCGATTTTTTTGTGAAGCGTTGATCTGAATCGGAGTCAATCTCTGAAAGCCGCCGTCCTTCAGGCAGTTGCGTGCTGCGCAGCCGGCTGCACTTCCCTGAGAAGGCCGGTCTCCACGTCAAAAATAAATCCGCGCACAGGAATATCTTTGCCAATCCACGGATGAGATCTCACCATCTTGATTTGTTCGCGCGTGTTCTCTTCTGGATCTTTGTAAGAAAAGAAGCGCATGGGAGCGGGGGACGCGTCGCCAGTCGTGGCCGTAAGTTGCGCATTCATTTCTTCGTCAGTGAATGTTGTGAATCCGCACCCGGTGTGATTCAGAATCATAATCTCCTTCGACCCAATCACGCGCGTGGAGACGATGAGTTCCGCGATCACATCTTTGGTCACCGCCGGCCCTCCGGTTCTGACCACGTCGATATCGGCGTGCGTCAGACCCAGCATTCCAGGCAAGTCTGAAAGTCTTGGATCCATGCACGTCACAACTGCGATCTTTGTGTTTGGACGCCCGCCCATCTTTCGATCGTACGTCTTCGCGTAGTTCTGATTTGCTTTTAGCGCTTCGTCGATAACACTCATCGTTAGTCTCCCTATTGGCATATGTAGGATGGCCAGAAGATCGCCCGATGCGGGCGTAAATGGATCCGGGATTTCCATTTTCACTTCCCAGATGGCCCTTATACACCCGCGACAATTACAAATGAACCAAATTTTTCGTCGGCGCGTGAGCTTTCGTTCGAGCTCGCAATCGTCGAAAAGTCACAACCATTTTCCGCGCAATCGTGGGTATGATAGCTGGCCGTAACATGCCGGCTGATTGGAGCTTGTGATTGGAAGAAAGTAATCCGCCCGACGGTTTTCTGCACAGCCTAACCGCCATTTTCAAACAGGCCGGCGCCGGCTGGCTTTCCGATAATGCTCCGCGGCTGGGCGCTGCGCTCGCGTTTTATACATTATTTTCGCTCGCGCCGGTTTTGATCGTGGTGCTCTCAATCGCCAAATTTGTTTTTGGCGAGAAAAATGCGCAAATCGCGCTGGCTCATCAGTCTCAAGAATTCATCGGCACACAAGGCGCGGCCGCGATCCAATCCATTATTCAAGGCGCCGCAAATCGTCCCGCGTTGGGTTGGTTCGCTACCACTATTGGCATCCTGACAGTATTGATCGGCGTTTCCGGCGCGTTCAATGAGCTTCAGGACGCTGCAAATTTAATTTGGAAAGTAGATATCAGCAAAAGAAGTTTCTGGACCTTCGCGTTGACTCAACGTCTGTGGTCGTTCTTGCTCGTGGTTGCAACGGGGTTTCTGTTGCTGAGTTTCCTTTTGGTCAGCGCAGGATTAGCCGTCGCTGAAAAATTCCTGAGCGAAATGCTTCCTGCTTCGGCGCTTCGACTGGAATTGGTAAACTTTGGCGTTTCGTTTTGCATGATCACCGTCATGTTCGCGCTCATTTTCAAATTTGTCCCCGATACTAAAGTCGAATGGCGCGACGTTTGGCCCGCGGCGGCGTTCACGTCGCTGCTTTTCACAATAGGCAAATGGGCCATCGGATTTTATTTGGGACATTCCGCGTTGGCGTCCGTCTACGGCGCCGCCGCGTCGCTCGCGATTTTCTTGATCTGGGTTTATTATTCCGCGCAAATTCTTCTTTTCGGTGCAGAACTTAGTCACGCGTACGCCTACAAGTTTGGGTCGCGACAAGACATTTTGTAAATTGGCGGATTAGCTTTTCTTGCGTTCCAGTTCAGCCCAGCGCGCGTACAACTTATCTACCTCATCCTGGGCCTTTTCCATGCGCACGCAAGCTTTGCGAAGACGGGGGCCGTCGTTCATCACGGCAGGATCTTCCATTTCGGCGCGGCAAAGATTCAGTTCCTCTTCGCCCTTAGCGATATTTTGTTCCATCATTTCCAGTTCGCGCGCTTCCAGGTAAGAGAGCTTCCTTTTTGACGTTGTATCGGAAGCAGAAGATTTATTTGACGCGGAAGCCTTAGCGGACGAAGATTTTCCGGGAAGTTCGCGCTGAGAATTTTTCGAGATTTGAGCGCGCTGCCACGCTTCCCACTGCGAGTAGTCGGCGAATCTTTCGGCGCCGCCCAGACCGTCAAGGCCAAAGACGACGGTCGAGACGCGATCTAACATGTAACGATCGTGAGTAACGAGTACCAGCGCTCCGCGATATTCGAGCAAACTTTCTTCCAGTATTTCGAGCGTGGGAATATCCAAATCGTTTGTCGGCTCGTCGAGAAGCAGAACGTCAGCAGGCTGCAGCATCAGTTGAGCGATTAGCACGCGCGCGCGTTCTCCGCCGGAAAGGCGGCCCACGCGCTGATTCAAATCTTCGCCACTGAAAAGAAATCGAGCGGCCCAGGATGCGACGTGAATCACGCGATCCTGATAAATCACTGAGTCGCTATCTGGCGCAAGCGCGCGGCGCAGAGTTTGGTCGGGATCCAGTTCGCGAGTCTGATCGAAGTACACGATGCGTAGCGGATCAGCGCGGCGAACTTCGCCCTTTGCCGGCAAAATATCTCCGCGCAGCAGCCGGAGCAAAGTAGTTTTTCCGCTGCCATTTGGGCCGACGAGGCCAACACGCATGCCAAGTCCGACGGTGAAATTAATTCCGTCGAACAGCTTGCGATCGGGAATGCTGTAGGAAACTTTTTCAAGAGTGATGAGCTGCTTGGTTTGCCGCTCGGTGCCGGAGAAATCTATTTTCGCGGTGGAAACGGAAGTTTGAACATTCAGATCCTTCAATTCGCCAATCAGTTCGTGGGCTTTTCCAATTCGCGCTTTTGACTTCGTAGTGCGAGCCTTCGGTCCGCGGCGCAGCCATTCAATTTCGGTGTGGACCAGGTTTTCCAGGGCTTCCTGGCGCTTTTTCTGCGCGTGAAGATATTCCTCTTTTTTCTCGAGGAACGTACTGTAATTCCCTGCCACGCGCAACGAACCATCGGTATAAATTTTATTCAGCTCCACCATTTCGTTGGCAATGTTCTCCAGAAAATATCGGTCGTGACTAACGACTACGCACGCGAATGGCGCGTTCTGCAAAAGTCCTTCGAGCCACTTGATTCCCGCAAGATCTAAGTGATTTGTCGGCTCATCGAGCAGAAGAATATCCGGATGTTGCACAAGCGCTTCGGTAATCGCGAGACGCTTTTTCCATCCGCCGGAAAGCGTCGACGTCAGCGT
>DASYNR010000075.1:0-6872 GCA_036008485.1 Candidatus Acidiferrales bacterium
TACCGCTTGCGCGATTTTCCTGGCGATTTCCTCGAAGGTGTAGGCTTCTACACCAACGGCGTCTTCAATTGTGCAATCTGTTCGCGATCCGCGAGAGACGGCGAGGTCGGCTAGATCTTCTACGTGGCCGGGTTGCATGCTGCAATCGCCGATATCTGGAACTGCGAAAATTGGAAAGTGGAGTAGAAGCCAGGCGATGTTGTTGATGAGAATGTCGCCGGTGCCGAATAAAACTGTGGGGCGAAGGATGGCGTACGGAAGTCCGGAATCGATCAGGGCGCGTTCGACCTGCGCTTTTCCGTGGTAGTAACCGAGCGGCGAATCTTCTGAAGGATTGGCGATGCTGACGTGGACGATGCGCTGGATTCCCGCGAGTTTTGCGCATTGAAAAAGCGTGCGGGAATTTTCTACGGCTTGCTCGAACGTTTTATTTCCGTGAGGAAATCGAATCCAATACGTGTTGTAGAGAACTTGCGCGCCTTCGAGGCTGCGTTGAAGCGCGGTGCGGTCATCGAAATTCAATGGAGCTACTTGAATATTTTGCGATGCGGCATCATTCGGCTTCGGATGATTTGTTAGCGTGCGTACTTCCCTGCCTGCGGCAATCAGACGGCCGGTGATATGTGCTCCCGTGTAGCCGAAGGCTCCGGTGACGATGTCGAGCGGTTTTGTGACGCTCATATGAGCCTCGATTTAATTTGGCTGCGCACCAACGAGTTGCTGCTCCGTGGTTGTTTTGATGTGACGGAGCACGCGCATATGAATTTGGTGGATGATTTCGTCCGACCACAAACGCCAATACGAGGCGGGCCACAAACTGTGGCGATACCAGGTGGTTCCTTCGAGGCGCGTGTGGCCGTTAGGAAGCGCCGCGAGTAGAAATTGGCCGCCGTTTGAAACCAGAAAACCTTTCAGGTGCGGCGTTTCGATTTTGGAATACGGCGTCCATTCCTGCATCGGCGGCGGATTGGACGTGACGGAAAATTTCAGAAGGCGCGGCTCGTCCCAAACTTGGATCGGCTCGACGAACGCACCCGTGGAAAAAATGCAATGGCGCTCGGCTCCCGCTCCCTGGCCGATGATTTCGGCGCGGATTGGATAGGCGATGCCAGCGCGGAATAAAAGTTCGCGCGGCTCGGGAATTTGCGTGAAAGCGACGACTTGTTTCCAAACGGCTTCGGGCGGCGCGTCAATTTCAATGGATGAACGGACTGCATAAACGGGCGGCACGAGGTGAGTTGCTTGCTCTGCGCCCATCAGGAGCGGGACAAAGAGAAGGACGATTGAAAATGTTGCGGTGGAGTGAGAACTGGAACTCACGCGTGACTGGATCAAGTATGCGACGGCTCCGCCGGCCATCGCGCATAGCAAACCAAGCGGCGCGGCCATGAGAATACAGATGAATCCTTCCCATCCAACCGCCAGCAACAGTGCGCCCAACACCACGACGGACAGCATTGACGCCCCTATCGCGCTGCCGGCGCTTAGTGGCTCGCGGTAGCCGGCGAGAAGAGCCGCGGAAAGACCCATACTGAACGGTAGCGCGACGAAAAGTCCCCACCCGTAGCCGACTAAAAGATCCATCGCGAAATATGCGATTGTGCCACCGATGAGTCCTGTGAAAAGCGCGGCCAGGCCTGCACTGCCGGCGCGGCTATGGGGAATCCATTTGCCGAGGCCGGATTCCTTTCGCTGAGTCGGTTGCCGCGTTGCGCTGATGTTTTGAGTCTTGCTGGGAATCAGGCAGAAAAGTAGAAAGAACGCGAGGTTTGCGAACGGTACGAAGAAGAGCGCGACGCATTCCATCGGCAAGCCTGTATCGCGAATGCGTTTCAATGTGGAGACAACGCCAATCCAGATGAATGGAATTGAGAGAGCTACCATAGTGAGAAGGAAACGCGCATCGGCGGGAGAAAGCGTGGTGATGCTGATGGCCTTGCCGAGAGGAATCCAGTAATTGAACAAGCTCCACGGACGGCCAAAGGCTGCGGTTGCGACGAAGCGATCGAGATTGTGTTTGATGGCGAAACCGATCAATCCGATGACGGCGTAAGTGGCGCGGTCAAGAGTGCCGTTCCACGTCCAGAGATCGCGGAATTTCATTTGGACTTTGAAGTCGCGAAAATTTATTTGCATTGTGGCGTCTCCGTGATTACAAGCTGCAACTACCGTCGGAACATCCCAACACTCCGTGCAGCGGAAGTCCCCTTTGGATTTGTTTGATTGTGAAATTCAATTTGGGTAGCAAATCTGCCGGCAAAGAATCGCACGGAGGCAGAGCTTCGACCATGCCTTCCGACAACATGCGAACCTGGCCCACGGAAGTGATCGGAATTTTCATGGTACGTTCGGCGAGCCAGGCCAGAACATAATGCAGCGCGACTGGCATTCCGAAGGTTATTGGCTTCTTCCCGATGGATTCGCCAACTCGGCGCGCGGCTTCGCGTAATGTGATTTCTTCGGGGCCGGTCACCGCGAAAGTTTTGCGCGAGAGGCGTGGATCAGTGAGCGCAGCTTCGATCACGGCCACCAGATCTTCGATGGCGAGAGGGCGCATGAATTTTTCGGTCATGCCGATGGAAGCGAAGACTGGAAATGTTTGGAGTGCGTGGCTTAGATGATCGAGCATGTGGTCGCCAAGTCCGTAAACGACGCCGGGCTTTAGAATTGTGTAGTCAAGTCCGGAGGCGCGGACAATTTCTTCTGCTGCCCATTTCGATTCGTGATACGCAGAGCCACAATCTGGGCGTGCGCGAAGAAAACTGATAAGGATAATTTTATTTGCTCCGGCGCGCTTCGCACCTTCGCAGACGTTGCGCGTTCCTTGGACGTGGACGCGTTCGTAAGTTTGCGTTTTGATTTCGCGATTGATTCCTGCGCAGTGGACGATTGCGTCGCAGCCGGTGAATGCGGCGGTAAGGTCGTCTACGCTGGAAAGATCTGACACGCAGAATCGCGATTGATTTAATTTGAGGATTTTCGCGTTGCGTTGATCCTGGCCGCGGGCGATAAGGACGACGTCGTAGCCGTCGTGCACGAGTTTAACGGCGAGATGAGCGCCGACAACTCCTGTGCCTCCGGTGATCGCGATTTTCATGGCCTCTTCCCTTCAATCCACTAGCGCGGTTGCGCGATGGATCGCGAGTCACAGCGGCGAATAAAACTGCCCATGACGATCGCAAGCACGACCACCGTAAGCGCCAAGCCAAGCAGTCCGCGCTTGGCTAGATCCGCTAGCGTCCAAAGCCATGCCGAGTCAGAGGAATCTTCGGGGCGGTAATCGAGCATGAAAAGCAGCGGAAAAAGAAAGAGTGTGATGTTGGTGAATGCGCGCCAGAACAAGGCGCGGTCCGCCGTGCCGCAGAGGTCCGTCAAGACTAAGCGCAACGGGCGATTTAGATACGTCATCACTCCAACGGAAAACGCCGAGATTAACAGAAGCCCAAATGAGAAAACGGTCGAGGCATGCATTTTATTTTCCTCCTTAACTTGGCGGTAGATTCTTCGTGCGAAATCTCAGCCATCCCAATAAACCTATTGCGCCAAAACCGATTGAATTCAAGACGCCGTGGATGCGCTCCATGTGGGAGAGGTCTGTCATCGGCTGAAGCGGGTATTCGCCTAGCGCCCAAAGGGCGGCGTAAATCATGGCGGCTACGACGGACGTCGCGGCCAACGCTAACAAAACGGAAGATGCTCCCCGCGCAATTGTCGCGCTGATGCGGGCGATGCCGATGGCGAGTCCGCACTGGCCGATTACGACTAGGATTACGGCGACTAATTTCAGTTTGGGGCTGATTAGAAATGAGATTCCGAGCAGGCCGGGGCCGAGGAGCGCGCCCAACAGAATTAGGTGAAGTGGTTTCGTCCAATTTGTGAATTGAAGCTGGTTGTACGTCAGGCCGGCGAAGATCGAGGAGAGGAATCCGGCGAAGTGAAAGTGGACGGCGGTTAGCAGGACGATTGGTTCTTGAAAACCGGCGGGATGTAATCCGGCGCGAGACATTACCAACCAAACTCCGCCGACGGCGATGTAGCATTCGCCGATTGCGAAACAGAATTGCGGAAATGATTCCGCGCGAAAAGTGAGCAAACGATTTATTCCGCCCAATGCGATGCAGAGACAAACTAGGAACCAGCATCCGGCGAGCAATGCGGCGGTGATTCCAGCGGGACGTAAGAATGACATTGTACAAAGGGCAGCTGCGACGAAATATATCCAACGTTGGCTGCGGACAAATCCGATTGGATAGGATTTTGTGCGAGCCGGAGTGAGAGCGAGAGCGCCTGGAACAATTACCCACGGGGCCAGAAGAAAAAGCAGTTCGACTAAATTTAAGCGGAGCCAATTGAAGTACGTGGCAATTACGATTGCCGACCAAATTGCCACACCGTAGATGAAACCACGCGATGCGGCGGTTTCTTCGGTGACGATTTTGATCGGCGTCTTCATAGCGATCACCGAAGTGCGACGGTTGCCGCGACGCCATAGGTGGCGGCTAGAAAAATTAGCGCGAGCGCCATGGCGACGTCTCCGAGACGATTCGCGCGGCGGATTTGTTTGTCGTAATAAAAAAGTTGCAGTGGGATGCGGATGAACCAGAACACGGAGAGAGTGGCGGCGAGGAATTGGCCGAGTCCGTGGCCGCTGGCGAGATCGGGTGCGAAGAAGAAAGTGATTACCGAGAATAAGAGGACGACGCCTGCGATGTATCCGGCATGAGTGATGAAGATCTGGCGGATTATCGGCGCAAGCGAGGAAATATTTTTTCGATATTGCAGTTTGAATGGAATATAGAAATTCGCGAGGAACATCGCCAATTGAATTACTGCTGCGATCCAGAGGCATTTTTGCAGGGTTAGCATGGTTCCTCCTTATTTACGAACGCTGCCTGATCCGTCGCTCAAGGCCGGAGTGGGGGCAGATCCCCTCGCAAGTTCACATCGCGTACCGGCGCATTCGCGTTTGGACGCTACGTACTTATATCCAGCGCGCAGAATTTTCATGGCGCCGGGAATTTTGCTGAACCAGACAACTGGAGCGGCCCACCAGAATTCGCGGGCTACGGCCACGAATGCGTCGGCGCCGGCGAATTGTTTTGCGTCGGCATTCAGGTAGCGAATTTCGCGCAGCAATTCGCTGAGCGGAAGGCCGAGAAGTTTTGAGACGCGCGGATCTTGTAATTTTGCGAGAGCGATGCCGCGCGTTGCTAGCAATGGGGCGACGCGTCGTGCGAGGTGCGTGCAGAAGCCGCATTCGGCGTCAAAGAAAACCCAGGCGCGAGCGTGGCGCCCTTTTCCATCTGTGAATTCTGAGGTGAGCGAGATCATGATGGACCTCCCTGCTGCTACTTCTTTCCCCACTTACTTTTTCTTGCCAAGGATGCTGACTTTTTCCAGCAGTCCGCGCAGTTTGCCGCGAAGTTTCGCGAGACCTTGCAGAGCGTTGGGCGACATTTGGCCAAACTCGTCATAAATGCCGCACATGTTTTCCATGAAGTCCAGCATGTTGGCGACGCGTTCGCGAGGGTAGACTTCGTCCTTGGACGTACCCATTTCAGAGAGGCATTCGCGCAGCATGATGAGCGTGGGATCAATTTCGCGGCGCTTGCGCTCCTGCAAAATGATGCGGAACATTTCCCAAACGTCGGTGAGTGACATGAAATGATCGCGGCGGTCACCAAGCAAATGAGTGACGCGCACGATGCCCCATCCCTGCAATTCGCGGAGGCTGGTGCTGACGTTTGAGCGCGCGACGCCGAGAGTTTTGGCGATGTCCTCGGCGTCGAGCGGCGTGGCGGAAAGATAAAGGAGCGCGTGAACCTGGGCGACGGTGCGGTTGATGCCCCAGCGAGCGCCCATTTCGCCCCAGTGAAGGATGAATTTCTTTTGGACCGCGGATAGGTTGGGCATTGGCTTATTTCCTTTATTTCAGTCTATACAGAAATTACAGTATATTCGGGCGGAAGTCAAGAGATATTTTGCGAGGGCGCGATAGGAGGCGGGCGGGTCGCGGACCCGCCCCTACAAGTTCGTGACGGAACGGCGGGTTGGAGCGTCTTAGAGGAAGCGGGAGCGTGCTGAATGGAAAAGTTCTTTCACGACATTCGATTTGGGTTACGGGCGCTGGCGAAGAATCCCGGATTTGCCGCGGTGGCGATTTTGACGCTCGCGCTGGGGATTGGCGCAAACACGGCGCTATTTTCGGTGGTCAGCGGAGTTTTGCTGAATCCGCTTCCCTACCCGCAGGCGGAACAGATCGTGGTGATCGGAGAGAACAAGGCGAATTTTGTAAACGGGTCGGTTTCGTATCCAAATTTTCGTGATTGGCAGAAGGAGAACACGACATTTTCGCAGATGGCGGTCTATCGGCAGAGGACATTTACGTTTAGCGGCGTCGGCGACGCGGAGCAGGTGCGCGGAGAATTTGTTTCATCGGATTTCTTTTCGCTGCTTGGCGTACAACCTGTGATGGGAAGAACGTTCGTGCCGGGTGAAGACGAAATTGGGCGCGCGCCGATTGCGCTGGTCAGCGAGGAATTTTGGAAGCGAAAGTTCGGCGGCACGGCGGACGTGCTTGGGAAAACTTTGACGCTGGATGGCGCGGGCTACTCAATTGTAGGAGTAATTCCGGCGCGATTCGATTTGTATTTGCAGACAGCCGGACTGAAGGAAGTTTATGTGCCTATCGGCCAGTGGACGAACAATCTTCTGCCGGATCGCGGCGCAGGACTTGGAATCCGCGTGGTGGCCCGGCTGAAGCCGGGCGTGACGCTTGCGCAAGCGAACGTCGACATGGATCGCGTGTCGGCAAATCTGGCGGCGGTTTATCCGGATAAAGATAAAGGAATCAGCGCGAATATTCTGCCGCT
>DASYNR010000076.1:0-10775 GCA_036008485.1 Candidatus Acidiferrales bacterium
CGCGCTACGGAATTTCGGTGACGCCCGAAGCGCCGCTGGCGAGCGATCGTGTAAAGCCCGGCCAGCCAATTGATTTGCGTCTGGTTGCGGAAACGATTGACGTGGACGTGCAGACCATTCGCGCGCTGAATCCTTCGGTCCTGCGCACGGTCACTCCGCGCGATTCCAATTTTGAATTGAATTTGCCGGCCGGCACGGCGGACCGCTTCATGGAAGGGATCGCCGAAATTCCTTCAGCGGATTGGGTCAGCTGGCGCCGTCACCGGGTGGAAGAAGGCGAAACGCTCGCGCAGATTGCAAAAACTTTTCGCGTCACGCCCGCTGCGATTATTTCCGCGAATGAAATGGACGCCCACGCGCCGCTGGAAGTCGGACGCAAGCTGATTATCCCCGCTGCGGCATTGCCGGATCTGGCGGTTGGAAAATTGACGTACTACCGCGTGCGCAAGGGCGACACGATGGCGGATATCGCGAATCAGTACAGCGTCACGTCAGCGGATATTGAGAAATGGAATCACCTCGCGTCGCCAAAAGTTACGCGCGGAATGCGCTTGCGTGTGTATCCGGGCGGGATGGGAAATTCTACCAGCGTCGCAACACACACCGCGCCTGCGAAAACGAACGTGACGGGAAATGTTGCGTCAGCGTCCGGCGTGAAAACAAATGACGCGAAGGCAAGTCTCACGGCGACGAACGCTGTGAATCAGACCGTTGTAGCGCCGACAGTCGTAGCGGCATCGCAGCCCTTCTGCGCGAATTGCAAAGTTGCAGCCGCGCCGCCGAGTGTCGTCGTACACAAAGTGGTGCAGGGAGAAACTTTGTGGTCCATCGCGCAATTTTACAAAACGACCGCTGAAGCGTTGCGCGCCGGGAACCGGTTCTTATTTACGAGGCCGTTGCACGTGGGCGATCAGTTGACCATTCCGCCGCAGCATCCGTAGGTCGCGTAGGCTATAAGTGCTTTGAGTTCAGTAGGTTACACTCCACCAAGCTATTTCCCGCCTGACCCTTCGAGTTCACCGCCCAAAATTTTTTCTATCTTTACCACGCTCCACTTGACAAAGGCGAGATAGTCCGTTAATTAGACCAAGGCCCTGAGCGCCAGCGCGCTTCGACGTGCACGAACTCTTAGACCGTTACGGAGGACATCATGAACTTTCGCATGGACGATGACACGGAAGACACCGAGCTTCCGCACTTCGAGGATGACGATGACGACGCCGTCGTCGGTGGTGACGATGACGTCGAAGAAGAGACTGAAGAATTGATTATTGAAGAGCGGCCGGGAACTGCGCCGGCGCCGCCGGCTCCCGCAAAACCTGCGAAGCCCGCGGGTAAGGCCAAGAAACCCGCAAAGAAATCCAAGCCCGCGAAAAAGCCGGCTAAGAAAGCGGCTCCCAAAAAGAAAGCCAAGAAGGCGGCAAAGAAGCCGGCGAAGAAGGGAAAGAAGCGCCGCTAACGCATCCTCTTTCAAAATTTAACTTTACAGATGCCCGGAGAAATTCCGGGCATCTTTTTTTGCGGCGTCGTTGGTTGAAACTGAATGTGTATCAAAACGGCGCAGGTTCCACAGTGGTTTTTATTCCAGCCCAGTACGGGCGGGCCGCTTCGGCGCACATCCTTTCTCCGCATTCTTCACTTGCCGGTTTTGTCAACTGCCGATAGCATGCGGGAATATGTTGCACGCAGTGGAACACATTCGCCGCATGCGCGGCGGCGCGCAGGCGCATTTGATGCGCTGCGATGACAATTCGTACTACGTTGTGAAATTCCAAAATAATCCGCAGCACACGCGCGTTCTGGCGAACGAAGTGCTTGGTACGGTGTTGGCTGGAAGGCTGGGACTGCCTACTCTGCCGTTTGCTGTGGTTGAAGTGCGGCAGGATCTGATCCGATTGACCGAGGATCTGGTCATGCAGGTTGGACTCTCGCGCACGCCATGCAAGGCGGGGTTGCAGTTTGGTTCGCGCTATCCGGGGGACCCGGCGGAAACAACGGTTTTCGATTACCTGCCGGATGAGACGCTGGCGGAAATTGAAAATTGGGAAGATTTCCTGGGGATGCTTGTTTTTGATAAATGGACCTGCAACACGAACGGCCGCCAGACGCTTTTCTTCCGCGAGCCGGGCCGTTCGCAATATCAGACGATGATGATCGATCAGGGTTTCTGTTTCAATGCGGGAGAATGGAATTTTCCGGACGCGCCGTTGCGTGGATTGTATTCGCGCGGGCGCGTTTATAGTTCCGTTTCGGCGATGTCATCATTCGATCGCTGGATCACGCGGCTTGAAAAGCAAATTTCAACGGACGATCTGGATGTCGCGGCGAAACAGATTCCTCCGGAATGGTACGGTTTTGATATGGATGCGCTTTATGCTTTGCTGGAGCGGCTGGAACGGAGGCGCCCGCAGGTGCGCGCGCAGATTGAACAGGCGCGGGATTCGTCCCGGCAGCCTTTCCCAAATTGGAGATGAACAATGATATCGGAGGTGAGTGATGGCTGAGACGAACTCAAACACGTTTGCGTACCACGTCATCCGCTACGTTCCGAATCTGATTCGCGACGAGTGGGTGAATATCGGCGTGGTGATTCATGATCCCGTCGCGGGAAAATTCCGCGTGCGGCTGATTGAAGAAGAAGCCGAGTACGCGCGCGTAAGGCGATTGCATCCGGCCGCGGATGAAAAAGTTTTACGCGGAGTTGCGCCGCTGCTGGAAGATTCGCTTGGCGAGCACAGCGGAGATCTCGCAGAGTGGGTTGCCAAGCTCGATCGCGCTCTTTCCACCAGCGTGCAATTTAGTCCGCAGACCGGGTTGCTCGCGGACGATATTGACGCGGAAGTGGACCGGCTGTATTCAAGTCAGGTTGCGCCGGCGCGCGTGCGTGCGGCCACGGCGGGCGTGGCCGAAACGCGCAGTGGAATTCGCGCCGGAGCAAATCAAGTGTTCCGCATCGCCGGTCTGTGGCCAAAACTTGAGCGAAGCGTGCGCGTCGATAAATTCACCTATTCCGGCGATCCGCTGCGGCTGGATTATTCCTATCGCCGCAACGGTACGCAGGGATTTATTCACTCGCTGGCGCTGACACGAGATCCCGCGCAGGCGAAAGTGCTGGCGTATACGGCGGACGCCATTCGCAGCAAGTTTGAAAAAACCGAGTTCATCGCGATTACAGAAGTGGAACCGCATCCGGAAGGAAATGACCGTCACAAATTTGTGACCGGCCTTTTCCAGAAAGAAAAAATTCAAATCGTGCCGCTTTCGCGGCTGCCGGCCTGGGCGCATCAAATGCGTCCCGTGGTGCACTGAGGTTTTTTTAACATCACTTTTCTCTCGGGCGTATAATTGTGAAATGTGAGTCACGTAGGGGAGGTGCGCATGCGATCCGCCGCATTGAAAGGCATCCTGCTCGTTGCATTTTGTTCCGTGTTTTGCTTCGCGGTTTCCGCGCAAACTACCTCGGGTGAGGCGCCTCAAGAATCGATACCCACCTTGCACGTGACTGTCGTTCCTCCGACTGCGGCGGATATTTCGCGGTGCAGCAGACAAGGCTGGCCGAAACCGAACGAAAGCGGAACGCTGGGACTCAACATGACCTACGCGGGCAAGAAAGCGGTTCGAGGATACGAAGTGGCGATACTGCAAAATGGAAAGATGTTGGGATTTTCGGAAGCCGCGCTTTTTCATGACCTGGTTACACACGAGCTGAGCGCTTCAACACGCCAATTAATTCAGCCGGGCGCTTCGTGGCATTCGGCGGTCTGCGGTGTTCGGGATGCCGACGCCGGCACCGCGAGCGCGAATGTTGATTTACTTATATTTGAAGACGGGACTATCTCCGGGCCAATCAGTCTGCGCCAATCTCAGATGCTGTTCGGCGCGTATTTAGGCGCACGCGGAGATGCCGACGAAGGGAAATTTGTCACACGCGTTCCGGTGGGATCAGATCTTGCCGGAGATCCGATTACGATTGAGAACGATCCTCTGCCTCTGCAATTCAGCGGGATTATCGAGCGCGGCGATTCGGGAAAAGCGAATCTTGTTATTAGAGCCGTGAATAAAGGCGATGTCGCCGTGCTCGGTTACGTCTTCAAAATTTCCTTTTACGATCACGCTACGGGAGCTTTTGTGCGGTCGGTTACGACCAAGGCGATATCACCGAATCCGTTGCCTCCGGGAGGCATCTGGCATTCGATCGGACGCCGGATTTCGGTCTCTTCCGACGGGGAGTCCGATACCTACAAAGTTTCGGTGGATATGGTCCAACTCGCGAACGGCAAGACGCTGGGACCGCGCCGCTCCGCGGAATCGTACGAAATTTCCGGAATGATCAACGTCGTCGTTGTTGGCACAGGAACGCTGGCCAACGGAACGGCGTCAGTGGCCAACTTCTAAACGAGCGGCTCGTTCCATTCTTCAAGAACGGATTTCAGTTTGCCGATGAACTGGTGCGCTGTCGCGCCGTCAACCACGCGGTGATCGTAGCTCAGCGTCAGGTAGACCATGGAGCGAATCGCAATCGCATCGTCAATTACCACCACGCGTCTTTGAATTGCGCCGATTCCGAGAATTGCGACGTTCGGCTGATTGATGACCGCCAGTCCCATCAAGCCGCCATAAATTCCGGGATTGGTAATCGCGAAAGTGCCTTCCTGCACTTCTTCAGGCTTCAGTTTTTTGCTGCGCGCGCGTTCGGCAAGATCGTTCACTGCGCGTTGCAATCCCAGGAAATTCTTTTCTTCGGCGTTTTTCACCACCGGCACAATCAAACCGTTTTCGAGTGACACCGCGATGCCCAGATTAATGTCCGTGTGGAGAACGATGTTTGTGCCGTCGATGGATGAATTCAGCGTGGGAAATGCGCGCAAAGCTTCCACGGCGGCGCGCATAAAGAATGGCATGAACGTGAGCTTCGTTCCGTAGCGGGTCTCAAAATCATTTTTGGATTTGGCGCGTGCGGCGGAGACGGCGGTCATGTCTGCTTCGTCCACGGAATACACGTGTGGAGACACGCGCTTTGACGCCACCATGTGCTCGGCAATTTTCTGCCGCATGGTGGACATCGGCTGCACCGTGTATTTCCCGAAGTACATGCGCTCGCGCGGTACGGCGCTTTCGATGGTGATCTGAGCTGCTGGAGCGCCGGGCCCTGATGGAACTTTGCCCGGTGCCGCGGGTGCAACTGATGGAGCAACGGATGGAGCGGACGTGGATTTTGTTCCGCCGCCCGCGATCGCTGCTTTGATGTCCTCTTTGCTGATGCGTCCGCCTGCGCCCGTGCCGGAAACCGTGCTCAGGTCAATGTTGCTTTCGCGCGCTAGACGCCGCACGAGCGGCGAACTGTGAATGCGTTTTCCGTTTTCCGGTGCGGAAGTTTGCTCGGCAGCAGGTACTGGAGTTTCGGGCGCAGAGGCGCTTGCAGCAAGCACCGCTGCGGAATCTTTTTTCGGCGCGCTCGCTGCAGATTCTTTTGCGGCAGCGGGAGCAGACACTGGTTTTGCAGCCGCAGCAGGCGCCTCTGTTTTCGCGGGCGCAGATGGAGCTGCTGCTGGCGCAGCCGCGGTTGCGGCATTTGTTCCGGCACCCGCGGCGTCAATCACTGCGACGACGGTTTGGATTGGCACCGTCTGGCCTTCGTTGACTTTAATTTCTTTCAGCACGCCGGCTGCGGGCGCGGGGATTTCGGCGTCCACTTTGTCCGTGGAAATCTCAAAGAGCGGCTCGTCGCGCTCCACTTTATCGCCCGGTTTCTTCAGCCACTTGGTAATTGTGCCTTCAAAAATACTTTCGCCCATTTGGGGCATGATGACGTCAACGGCCATACGAGTCTCCTCTTTCTAAATCGAACTTCAGTTCTTCATTAAGAATTCCAAGCTTCAACTAATATTTTGCCAGTTCGCGCGCCGCGGTGACAATTTTTTCCGCATTCGGCAGGAAATGTTCTTCCAGCGGCGGAGAATACGGCACCGGCGTGTCGAGTGAAGTCACGCGCACTATCGGGCCGTCGAGATCGTCAAACGCGCCTTCGCAAACGATCGCGGCGATTTCTCCGGCAATTCCGCCGGTGCGCGTGTCTTCATGCACAATTAAGAGTTTATTTGTTTTCTTCACGCTCGCGAGAATTGTTTCTTTATCGAGTGGAAGCAGCGTGCGCAGGTCGATCACTTCGCATTCGATTCCTTCGCGCGCCAAAACTTCGGCTGCTTCGAGCGACGTGTGCAGCATCGCCGCGTAGCTGATGATGGTGAGATGCCGTCCCTCGCGCTTCACGGCAGCTTTGCCGATTGGCACCAGATATTCGCCTTCCGGCAATTCTTCCTTGATCCGGCGATATAAAAATTTGTGCTCGAAGAAAAGAACAGGATTGTTATCGCGAATCGCAGACTTCATCAGTCCCTTGGCGTCGTAAGCCGTCGCGGGATAAATCACTTTCAATCCCGGCGTGTGCGTGAAATACATTTCCGGATTTTGCGAATGGAAAGGCCCGCCGTGAACGCCGCCACCCGAAGGCCCGCGAACGACCATCGGCACCGGAGCGCCCCAGCGATAGTGAGATTTCGCCGCAAAATTTGTCAGCTGATTAAAACAGCAGGCAATGAAATCGATGAATTGCATTTCCGCCACGGGACGCAATCCTTGATACGCCATGCCAACCGCCGCGCCAATGATCGCCGTTTCGCTGATGGGCGTATCGATCACGCGCTCCCATCCGAATCGTTCCAGTAATCCGGCCGTAACTTTGAACGCGCCACCGTACACGCCGATATCCTCGCCAATCATTACCACGGCGGGATCGCGATCCATTTCTTCAAACAGCGCCTGGCGAATTGCTTCGAGGAACGTAACTTGAGCCATCGTTAGCTCCTCTTCTTTCGCGCGCCGGATTTCTTCGCGCCGGATTTAGTTGGTGCCGCTTTCGCAGGTTTTGTTTTCTGAACTGATTTAACAGGTGCGTCGAAATGCGGCTTCTCGTCGGCAGACACTCGCCCGCCAGATGTGACTTCTTGAGCGGCCGCGCCGCGCGCTTCACCCTGCTCGATTTCTCCCACGGCGCTCAACTTCCACACCGGTTCAACGCTGGACTTCGGCGGCATCAATTCATCCTTGGAACGTTTCCATACGGCTTCGATTTTGTGGCAACTGTCGTCGCAGTAGACGCCTTGCTCGGACAATTCTGCCGGAGGAAACGGTCCGCTTTCCGCGATTTCCAATTCCGCGGTGAGTTCGCGGTCGATGCGCGTTTCAATTTCCTTCCTGGTCTTCTCGTCCCACAATTTATTTTCGGTCAAATATTTTTCGTAGCGCTCCAGCGGATCCAGTTTCTTCCACTTCACGAACATTTCCTTGGGAACGTACTCGGCGGGATCGTGTTGTGCGTGGCCGCGCATGCGCATGGTCTTCGATTCGATAATTACCGGGCCATCGCCGGCACGGCACTGGTCGACGGCTTTCTTCGTGGTTTCGTAAACGGCGATCACGTCGTTGCCGTCCATGATGTAACTTTGAATTCCGTACGCTTTCGCGCGATCGGCCAAATCTTTTATGGGAACTTGCCGGCCGACTGGCGTGGAATATGCCCAGCCATTATTTTCAATAATCAAAACGAAAGGAGCTTTTTGCACCGCGGCAAGATTCATTCCTTCGTGGAATGCGCCAGTGGAAGTTCCGCCGTCACCGATCCAGGTCATGGCCACAATTTTTTGTCCCAGATAACGGCCCGCCATGGCGACGCCCGTCATCACCGGAATTAAATCGCCCAGCATTGAAATTGGGGAGACAACGTGGCGAACTTTCAAATCGCCGAAGTGGCTGGTGCCATCTTTTCCCAGCGTGGGCGAAGTGTATCGCGCCATGTATTGAGTGAAAATATCGCGGGGTTTATAACCGCGAACCAACAGTGCGCCGACGTTGCGGATCATCGGAGCGATCCAATCGCCGGGGCCGAGCGCATAAGCCGTGCCGACGGAGGTGGCTTCCTGTCCGAGGCTTCCGTACAAGCCGCCCACAACTTTATTTTGTTTGAAAAGATTGACGAGCCGGTCTTCCAGCGACCGGTTGAGCTTCATGAAGTAATATAGTTCGAGTTTCTGTTTTTTCGTGAGCGAAACGTCCATGCGCTCCCTATCGCCGTGTGCCGGCCAATGCGTGATTTACGGGTCTCTAGTTTAACTCACAACTTGTTACTTCCAGTGACTACTTCACGCTGCGGCGACCGGAGTTTCCTGCGCCACAAGCGCGCTTTCTAACTCGGCTGGCGATGTTGCGCGCATCGTGCGTCCGAAACAATCACCTAGATGCCGAACCAATTTTTGCGACGCGCCATTCATTTCAACTTCGCGATTCAATAAACGCTTCAATGAAGTTGCGCGCTTGCCGGCAATTCCGCAGGGCACGATCAAATCGAAATAATTTAAGTCGGTTGAGACGTTGTAGGCCAGCCCGTGCGAAGTTACCCAGCGGCTGATGTGCACGCCGATTGCTCCGAGCTTTTCGTCGGTGGCGATTTCAGATGCGCTCGTTACGTCCACCCAAATTCCGGTGCGGCCATCGCGGCGCTCGGCGGTGATGCCGTATTCCGCGCTGGTGCGGATCATTGCTTCTTCCAATTGACGGACGTACCAGCCGACATCACGGCGAATTTCCGACAAGTTCAATATCGGATAGGCCACAATTTGTCCGGGGCCGTGATAGGTAATGTCTCCGCCGCGATTTGTAGCGTGAAATTCAACGCCACGTGCACGCAACAGTGATTCTGACGCAAGTAAATGTTCCGCGCGTCCGTTGCGGCCCATGGTGATTACGTGTGGATGCTCGCAGAGCAGGAGCACGTCGGGAATCAGCGCGAGTTTTCGCGCGGCCACGATGCGCTTTTGCAAATTCCACGCGCGTTCGTAACCAATTAGCCCGAGATCAACCGCAAAACATTCATTCATGTCGTTCACGAAAAATATTCTGCAAGCAATCCACGTTACGCGTTTATCGACCAGCCTTTTACTGCCGCAAACGCGTCGCCCATTCCTTCCCAAACTGTCGGGTGCGCGTGAACCACGGCCATCATGTCGTCCACCGTGGCCTCCAACGAAATTGCCGTAACGGCCTCCGCAATAATTTCCGTGGCAAGCGGACCGATAATGTGGACGCCGAGAATTTCACCGTAGGCTTCGTCGGCCACCACTTTAATAAATCCATCATGCTGGCCGAGAATCGTAGCTTTGCTGTTGCCGAGGAACGGGAACTTGCCGATTTTTACTTTGTGTCCGGCATCGCGCGCGGCTTTTTCTGTGAGGCCGACGGAACCGATTTGCGGCTCGCAATACGTGCAGCCGGGAATTTTCAAGCGGTCGACTGGCGGCATTTGATGGCCGGACATTTTTCCGACGGCGGTGATTCCTTCCATGGAAGCTGCGTGCGCGAGTTGCGGCATTCCAGCGACGATATCGCCGATGGCGTAAAGTCCCGATTCATCCGTTTCCATGTAAGGACCGGTGTGAATAAATCCGCGCTCAAGTTTTGCTTTTGTTTTTTCGAGTCCGAGATTTTCCGTCTTGGGCAAACGGCCAATTCCAATCAGTACTTTTTCAGCGGTGATGGTTTGAGTTTTTCCGGCAGCATCGGTGTAGGTGACGGTTGCGCTGGCGCCTTTTTTATCGAGAACCACGCTTTGCACTTTTGCGCCGGTTTGAATTTTAATTCCGCGCTTGGTGAAAGCTTTTGCAAGTTGCGCGGAAATTTCTTCGTCTTCAACTGGTACCACGCGGGGCAACGCTTCCAAAACTGTTACGTCGGATCCGAAAGAATTGAACATCGAAGCAAACTCAACTCCGACGGCGCCTGCGCCAACCACCACCAGTGATTTTGGAATTGCGGGAAGTTGCAGAATTTCGACGTTGCTCAAAATTGTTTTGCCGTCAATCGTTACACCGGGCAAAGATCGCGCGGCGGAACCGGTGGCGAGCATAATATTTTTCGCGGTGATTTCCGTGGTCTTGCCATCTTTTTCAATGGCGACGCGGCCCGGGCCGGCGACGCGGCCCCAGCCGGTGATGCTTTCCACTTTATTTTTCTTGAAAAGAAATTCAATTCCTTTGGCGTGCTTGTTCACAATTTTGTTTTTGCGATCCAGCACGGTTTGCCAATTCAACTTGAAATCTTTCACTTCGATGCCGAAATCACTGGCGTGCGCCATATCGGCCAGCACGTCCGCGGAGTGCAGTAAAACTTTTGTGGGAATGCAGCCGACGTGAAGACAGGTTCCGCCCAGGAATCCGTCTTTTTCGATGCAGACTGTTTTCAATCCCCATTGCGCGGCGCGAATCGCGGCGACGTATCCGCCCGGCCCGCTGCCAATAATCGCCAAATCGTATGTAGGCAAGCTTCCTCCTCGATTTCCTGAACCCTACTGCTTCCTAAACCCCAATGCTTCCTGCGCGACATCACTTCTTATATTGAAAGCCAATCCCATTAGATACTTTGCGGCTGTGAAAGAGGCATAATTCTAACAGCGGCCTCGCACTGCCGCAACAAAGTCCAGAGATCAATCAGGGTGGAGGGTGGGTAAAGAGATTAAAAAGTGCATTATAATGCATACGAAAGCCGTTTTCGGTAGGTAAAGTGCATTATAGTGCACTTTTGAGAGTCGGAAAAAAGCAAAGGCCTTAACGCAGAGACGCGGAGTGCGCGGAGAAAGAGCAGAGGAAACCAAGACCATAGCCCCGGCCCACCTGAAGGTGGCCCGTACGGATTTTGCCTCTAAGTCCTTTATTTGCATAACGATC
>DASYNR010000077.1:0-13680 GCA_036008485.1 Candidatus Acidiferrales bacterium
ACATAAAGCAACAGCCGGTCTGGCGCAGCAAGAAGCATCGTCCCTGCAAGTTCCCCCGTGGTCGCCGCCGCCACCGAACGTCCTACTCCCTCAAAGAAAAAATAGAACACGAACCAGGTTCCCGGATCTGCAAAGTTGCCGACGATGAGGAAATATTGATACTGGCGGAAATGTATAACGATCAATGGAACCATGATCAATTGCAGAATGCCCGAAACAATTGTCGCGCCCCGCCACGGGAAATGACGATTCGCAAACCATGTCGCGCGCCATCGCGAAGGTAAGAACGCAAGAAAAGGGCCCAATATGTAGCCCCAAACAAGCGTCCGGAGGTGGTCTGTGAACTTGGCGCCCATATCAGTACCAGAATACTCCGTGCTTGCGAACGGGTCAGAACTTCCCGCGGGCGCTGTAGCGGAATGCTCACCGGATCGCGAGGTACTTTCAAGCAGAAATCAGAATCTCACGAAAATTACATTCGAACTTTCTAACTCACTGATTCTGCATGGCCTAAGTGAAATTGTTCCACGTGGAACAATTTGGTTCAGAAACTATACAACTCGTAAGAATTTCACCAAATATCCCCAACAGTGAATCCTTCCGGAAATGGATCATCGGCGTCCAGCACGTATTGCGCAAATCCCGTAATCCATGCGCGGCCGCTAATCGTCGGCACAACCGCGCGGTACGGCCCCACTTTCGTTTCGCGAATCAGCCGTCCGGTGAAGCTAGTTCCCAAAATTCCTTCGTGAATAAAATCTTCATGCAGCGCGAGCTTTCCTTTCGCATAAAGCGTTGCCATTTTTGCGGACGTACCCGTGCCGCATGGCGAGCGGTCAATCGCGCCGGTCCAAGTGGAGGGCCGCGCCCAATCCAGCTTGCCCGTGCTCACTACTACGGCATTTTTCGCGTGTGCGCCACGCTTTGTTGGCACGCCGGAAAGTTGTGCAATCGTCACGCCGGAAATTTCCGGATTTTCCGGATGCACCACCGGCAGTTGCTCCTGCGTCGCAGCCTTAATCATTTCGCCGATGCGCGTAATGTCACGCCCTTCGTCGGGCGTCAATTTCAATCCGAGCGCTGCAGCATCCGCGATCACGTAAAACATTCCACCGTACGCCACATCCACTTTCACAGTTCCCAGTTGCGGGACTTCCACCGGCGCGTCCAGATGCACCGCGAATGACGGCACATTTTCAAACGTCACTCGCACCACTTGCGAATCGCGCACTTCCGCTTCCACGTGAACCAGCCCCGCCGGAGTATCCAGCGTCAATTTCGTAATCGGCTCGTGCGCCGGAACTATTCCCGTTCCAATCAGCGCCGTCACCACGCAAATCGTATTTGTCCCGGACATCGGCGGATATTCCACCTGCTCCATGATGATCATTCCCGCGTCTGCCTCCGGCCGTGTGGGCGGCAAAATCAAATTGCAATTCGCGGCGGGGTATCCGCGCGGCTCGCGCAACATCCGTTTGCGCAGCGCGTCACCTTTCGCTTCCAAATAGACTTTTTTCTCGAACATCGTTTTTCCTGGCACGTCCATCACGCCGCCGATAATCACGCGCCCCGGTTCGCCGCACGCATGCAGATCCACCGCCGTCACCATGTTCCCGATTCGCATCACAGCCTCACTTTCGCGCAGCCATCTTAATTCCAATTTGCTCCCGCCGCGATATACTCGACGCGCGGATCGGAGGGGACAGATGTCACGTTGGACGCGCCGCAAATTTTTGAAAACCGGATTGGCCGCAACCGCGGGTGCTGCTGCGGCTGGAAAGGCTGCGCTGCCGTTGGCCGTAGAACCGCGCGCCGAAAAAATAGCAAACGTACCAACCGTCGAAGTGCCCACACAGGTTGTTGAGTACCAAACATCAAAAGAGCTGCTCGACTTTGGTTGGCGCTTCCACTTCGGCCACGCGGACGACCCTGCAAAAGATTTTGGATTCGGCGCGCAAAATCGTGAAGCCACATTTGCAAAGTCTGGAGCTTTTCCTCCGGTCACTCGCGCGAATTTTGACGATAGCGAGTGGCGATCGATTGATCTGCCCCATGACTGGGCCGTGGAGCTTCCATTTGAAAAGGGCCCTGCGATTCTCGACCGAGACGGAAAGCCAACCGGTCGCTACGAACTTCCCGATCACGGCGCAAAACCAATCGGCCGCGATTTTCCAGAAACCAGCATTGGTTGGTATCGACGCGTTTTCGATGTTCCCGCGAAAGACGAAGGAAAGCGCATCTCGGTGGAATTTGACGGCGTGTTCCGTCACGCAATGGTGATGTTCAACGGACATTATATAGGGGAGGAATTCAGCGGGTACGCACCGTTCCGTTTTGACCTCACGGATTTTGTAAATTACGGCGACAAAAATGTTCTGACAGTCCGTGTTGATGCGACGCTTGCCGAGGGATGGTTTTACGAAGGCGCTGGAATCTACCGACACGTTTGGCTGACGAAAGCAAATCCTGTTCACATCGCGCCGGACGGGGTTTATATCAGATCAGAAATTCACGGAGATTCGGCGACGATTTTCTTCCAAACAGAAGTGCTGAACGAAACCGCAACGGCTCACGTTTGCCAGGTGAATTCCGGATTTAACACTGGGAAAAATACGACTTATGCCGCAGCGCAATCGAAGGTGGTATCAATTCCTGCTTGGGGAAGTTACACATTTGAATCGCAGGCTACAATCGATCACCCACGGTTTTGGTCTATAGATGAACCGAACCTATATTTTGCTGGCACAGACTTGAAGATGGAAGGATCGGTTCCCGACTCTGCCACGACAATCTTCGGCATTCGCTCCACCCGCTTCGATGCCGACAAAGGCTTTTTCCTCAACGACAAGTCAGTAAAACTAAAAGGCACCTGCAATCATCAAGATCACGCCGGCGTTGGCTCTGCGCTTCCCGATCGTTTGCAATCCTATCGCGTCGAGCGCCTGAAAAGCATGGGCTGCAATGCCTATCGCACGTCGCACAATCCTCCAACTCGGGAATTGCTCGACGCCTGCGATCGCCTCGGCATGATGGTGATGTGCGAAACGCGCATGATGTCGTCCAATCCCGAAGGCCTTGGCCAACTCGAACGCATGATCCGCAAATACCGAAATCATCCGAGCATTATTATTTGGTCGCTCGGGAATGAAGAGCGTGAACAAGGCACTCCGCGCGGCGCAAAAATTGTTTCCAGCATGAAACGCCTGGCAAAAGAATTGGATCCCAGCCGGCCGGTGACGATTGCGATGAACGGCGGCTGGGGCAAAGGCGCTTCCGCTGTTCTGGACGTGCAGGGCTGCAACTACAACGATGGAAATATTGACGCCTTCCACAAACAATTTCCCACGCAACCGATGCTCGGCACAGAAACCGCCAGCACAGTTTCCACGCGCGGAATTTATGAAAACGATCCGGCGCGCGGATACGTCAGCGCTTACGATTTAAATTTTCCACCTTGGGCAGCAAAAGCAGAAACATGGTGGAAGGACTACGACTCTCGCCCATTCCTTGCCGGCGGATTCGCGTGGACCGGTTTCGACTATCGCGGCGAGCCAACTCCCTACAACTGGCCTTGCATTAGTTCGCATTTCGGCATCATGGATATTTGCGGATTTCCGAAAGACAATTATTTTTATTATCAAGCCTGGTGGGGCGATAAACCTGTGCTCCATCTTTTTCCGCACTGGAATTTGCCCGGCAAAGAGGGTCAGGAAATTGACGTCTGGTGCCACTCGAATTTAGATAGCGTCGAATTATTTCTGAATGGCGCCAGCCTCGGATCGCAAAAAGTGGAACGCAACACGCACCTCGCATGGAAAGTGAAATACGCGCCGGGCGCAATCGAAGTGCGAGGCACAAAAGACGGTAGGATTGTCCAAACCGAAAAGCGCGAAACAACAGGCGCGCCGGCAAAACTCGTACTTCGTCCCGATCGCCAGAAAATTTCCGCCGATGGCGAAGATTTGTCGCTCATCGCCGTCGAAGTGCAGGACGCGCAAGGACGCATCATGCCCGTCGCGTCAAACGAGGTAACATTTGAAATCTCCGGCGCCGGAAAATTAATTGGCGTCGGCAATGGCGATCCCAGTTGCCACGAATCCGACAAAGGCAACAAGCGCAGCGCGTTCAACGGACTCTGCATGGCGTTCGTTCAAGCTAACAAACAAGCCGGCCAAATTCGCGTCGCCGCAAGCGCAAGCGGTCTGGAAGGCGCATCATTGATAATACAAGCTGTAGCCGCGCAACTGCGTCCAGCGGTTGACTGAATTTTAATTTAAGTGAAGTCGAGCCGGTGTTTCCCGCGAGAGGTTTTGTGCCCGACCCATCTGTCGAGTATTCACAGCGCCTCGAAGCCAGACAAAAGTTGATCGCGGCAAAAAACGCGATTCACTTTCGCGTTGGCTATTGGAAACTCGCCACAATCGCCATCGGCCTGGTGATGTTGTGGGCTACTCTCGCGCGTCATTTATTTACGCCATATCTTTTGTTTGTTCCCGCGGCAATTTATCTGGCGCTTGCACTCTTCCACGAAAAAACAATCCGCGATCGAACTCACGCCGAAACTGCTGCTGCGTTTTACGAGCGTGGCATCGCGCGCATTGAAGACTGCTGGCCCGGCACCGGTGAAACCGGCGAACGTTTCCGCGATCCAAAACATATTTACGCCGAAGATCTCGATCTCTTTGTGCGCGGCGGTTTATTTCAGCTTCTATCCACCGCGCGATTGCCCATGGGCGAAAATCGCTTGGCACAATGGTTATGCGTTCCTTCACCAACGTCCGAAATTATCGAACGCCACGAACTCGTCGGCGCTCTTCGTGAGAAGTTGGATTTGCGTGAGGATCTGGCGGTCACCGGCGAAGATTTGCGCGCAAGTTTAAATCCCGAATCTCTCACCGGCTGGTCGGAAACCGCATCAATCCTTCCGTCGGGCGCAATGCGCGCCGTAGCGGTTCTGCTGGCGCTCTGCATGGTTGCAGCGCTCTGGTACAGTCTCGCGAAATCGTATTATCTTCCCGTTTCAATTGTGTTGTTGGTGGAAGCTGGAGTCACCCGTTGGCTTTGGACGCGCGCAAACGAAGTCGTCTCATCTCTCACAGGCAACGCCGAAGGCCTCATACTTTTTTCCAAAATCCTGCAGCGCATGGAAGACGAACAATACTCGTCCCAGCGCCTACAAAGCCACATCGCAAAATTAAAAACGAATGGTGATTCCGCATCGCGAGCGCTCCTCCGTCTCGCGCGAATCGTCAATTGGACGAATGGCCGCGAAAGTCTCCTTGGAAAATTGGCGGAACTGCCTTTTCTTTACACAATTCAAGCTGGACTTGCAGCCGAAGCGTGGCGCCGCCGCTGGGGCGCGCAAATGCGGAATTGGATCGAAGTAGTTTCCGAAATGGAAGCGTTGCTTTCCCTCGCATCGTATTCCTACGAACATCCCGCAGATCCATTCCCGGAATTTGTTCAGAAGGAAAAAGCACAAGCATTCTTCGATGGCGCGGAACTAGGCCACCCGTTAATTCCAGCCGCGAAATGCGTACGAAATTCCATCCGCCTCGATCAATCGCAGCGCCTGGTATTGATCAGCGGCTCCAACATGTCCGGTAAAAGTACATTCCTGCGCACCGTCGGAATCAATACGGTGATGGCGATGGCCGGCGCGCCCGTCCGCGCTACGTCACTTCGATTGACGCCACTCGTCATCGGTACACGCATCCGCAGCACAGACTCGTTGCAAGAAGGCCGCTCCAGTTTTTTCACGGAAATTTTGCAGATACGCCAGGTTTTTGAATTAACTCACGCGCCGATGCCGCTGCTTTTTTTGTTCGATGAATTACTGGAAGGCACAAATTCTAACGACCGCAGAATCGGCTCGGAAGGTTTACTTCGCGCATTACTAAAGCTCGGCGCAATCGGAATTGTTACCACGCACGATCTCGCGCTCACTGAAGTTGCTGACCCGCTCGGCGGCGAAGTACGCAACAAACATTTTCAGGATCACGTGGAAGACGGAAAAATGCGTTTCGATTACAAACTCCAGGATGGCATCGTGGCAAAAAGCAACGCGCTCGCGTTGATGCGCCTGATCGGCCTGGACGTATAAGTCTCGCTTATTTATTTCGATACAAATCCGGGCATTGCTGCTTCAAATGCTCCACCTTCGGCAAATCATTGATCGCAATATAAGGTTCATCCGGATGCTTCGTTGCGTAGTCCTGATGATAGCCTTCCGCCTTGTAAAATTTTGTTAGGGGCACAACTTGCGTCACAATCGGCCGCCGGAAAACTTTCGCCTGATCCAATTGGTCAATATAAGCCTTCGCAATTTTTTGCTGACTCTCATCGCCATAAAAAATCACAGAACGATATTGTGTGCCGTCATCCGGTCCCTGCCGATTTAACTCCGTCGGATCGTGCGCCACGGAAAAAAACACTTTCAGAAGTTGGCCCAGCGTAACTTGCGAGGGATCGTAAACCACTTCCACGGACTCCGCGTGTCCGGTCGTTCCCGTGCTGACAATTTCGTATTCCGCGTTTTTTGCGCTGCCGCCGGAATATCCAGCCGTCGCACGCGTCACGCCCTTCACGTGCTGAAACACCGCTTGAATTCCCCAGAAGCATCCACCAGCCACAACAATTGTGCGCTCGCTTTTCGCCGGCGCAAGCGCGTCATCTACAACTGGATTGGGTATCGCAACGGCTGCCTCAGCGGAATTTCGAGACACAACGGCAAACAACAAGAACGCAGTAAGCAAAGCTGCGGCGCCAATGGAAACGGATCGGATCATGGCAATCTCCTCGACTCCATTAGATTGTACAGAAGTTGAAAGGTTTCAACACTACGTGCGAGTTATTGCGATGTGGCATCCATCAATTACGAAGGATCTTTCTGACGCGTAGCTTTTACCGCGGAAAGTATTCCGATTCCCAACATCACGATGGCGCCGACAGTGATCCACCTCGGTGGAATGTGCATTAGGTGAGCGCCGTAAATAAGTCCAATCAACATGATCACATATCCAGCCGCATATAACCCGAATGACATAGCGCCTTCTTCCTGCTGAACTTGCACAGCTTGAAAGTTGGATGCAACAGCCACCCAAAAGCGCTCTTCGATAAGTTGAGATTATCGCGTAGGAGTTGTTCGTTTCACTGGACGTGCAGTTCCTAGACACTCTGCCGCCGCACCTTGATGCTGCTTTCATTTTTGCGCGCGATCGCCAGATCGTAGGCAAGTTGCATTCGCAGCCACGTTTCCGCCGTGCTGCCAAACGCTTTCGTCAGCCGAATCGCCATCTCGGGGCTGATGCCGGATTTTCCGTTAACAATATTATTGAGCGCTTGCCGGCTGACACCAAGAATTCTCGCTCCCGCCGTCACGGAAAGTCCCAACGGTTCAAGGCAATTGCACCGGACGATTCGGCCGGGGTGCACTGGATTTTTCATGGGCATAGATCGTTCCTTCCTAGTGGTAGTCAATTAGTTCGCGTCAAACGCATCTGTACCTTGAAATCGAAAAATAATTCGCCAGTTCGCCTTCACTGTCACAGACCGTGTTCCCTTCCATTCGCCTTTGAGTGGATGCAAGCGATACCGGGAAGGCTCATAGCTTGTGGTGTGGTTGCGGCATCGAGAGCAGTTAAGATTCGTTCAACTGTCTCCAGTAAATCGGGCCGAATACCGCTTCTGTCACTGCGTTCGTAGAGCCGTTTCAAGCCCCGATGCTTGAAGCTCTTAATCATTGGATCTCATTGTAAAATGACAATTGTCACTTGTCAATGTCTGGCCTGCCTTCAATGAAAATCGTGCGAAACATTTTCCGCCCGGCTAATCGATATCCCCTGCACTGCCGCCACTTTCACCGAAACAACTCCATCCTGATTTTGCAGCGGTCCTTCGATCAGCAAAAATTGTTGATGCACAATCACCAGATGGTTTTTCTCGTAAACTTGCGGCGTAAGAATTGCGTTGGCGATTCCCGTTTCGTCTTCCAAACTCAAAAAACAAAATCCTTTCGCAGTGCCGGGGCGCTGTCGGACGATCACTCCTCCTGCGACACGCACAAATGTTCCGTCTGGAAGTGTTGCCAGTTCGATCGCCGATCGCACTCCAAGTTTCTTCATTTCGGCGCGGTGATATCCCATCGGATGCAATCCCACTGTCATGCCCGTGCCGGAAAAATCGGCCACCAATCTTTCTTCCGGACTCATCGCGCGCAACGGCGAAGCATCAGCATCCATCCGATCTGACTTTTCCGCGCACGATTCCCCGCTAAATAAAGGCCCGGCATTTCGCGAAGCTCGCTCCACTTGCCACAAAGCATCTCTGCGATGCACACCGCGCGCGCCGCCAATAAAATTCAGCGCACCAATTTCCGCAAGCGTGGTCAGTTCAGCCTTCTGAACTTCCGGCACGCGCAATTTGATGTCTTCTATAGAGGTAAACTCGTGCGTCGTTCGCTCTTGTACAATTCGTTCGGCAATTTCCACGCGCAAACTTTTCACGTAGCGCATTCCCAGTCGCACGCTGAAATTCCCCTCGTAAAATTCCAGCGTGCAAAGCCAATCGGAGCGCGTCACATCAATCGGACGCATTTTCAATCCGTGCCGCTGAGCATCTTTCACCAGCGTTGCCGGATTATAAAATCCCATCGGCTGATTGTTCAGCATGGCCGCTGTGAAAGCCGCCAGATAATGGCATTTCAAATAAGCGCTGGCGTAAGCAAGCAACGCAAAACTTGCCGCGTGCGATTCAGGAAATCCATACAGCGCGAAAGAAGTAATCGACCGGATTATTTTTTCTTGCGCCTCCTGTGTAATTCCATTTCGCTGCATTCCTGCGCGCAATTTCAATTCAATCTCTTTCATCCGTTTTTCGGACCGCTTAAATCCCATCGCGCGCCGCAGTTCTTCCGCTTCGCCTCCCGAAAATCCTGCGGCAATCATCGCCATGCGCAGCAATTGTTCCTGAAAAAGTGGCACTCCCAATGTGCGTTTCAAAACTGGCTCCAATGAGGGATGCAAATAATCCACCTCCTCACGCCCTCTGCGCCGCTTCAAATATGGATTCACCATCTGTCCCACGATCGGCCCGGGTCGGATAATCGCCACCTGCACCACAATGTCGTAAAAACATTTCGGATATAGACGCGGCAAACAGGACATCTGCGCGCGGCTTTCCACTTGAAACATTCCAACAGTGTCCGCTTTTTGCAGCGCGTCATAAACCGCCGGATCATTTGCCGGCAGCCGGCCCAAATCAATTTCCTCGCTCTGATGTTTCCGGATAATTTCCAAAGAATCTTCCAGCACCGCCATCATGCCCAGCCCCAGCAAATCCACTTTCACAATGCCCATGTCCGCGCAATCGTCTTTGTCCCATTGCACCACCACGCGCCCCGGCATTGATGCGGGTTCCAGCGGAACCACTGAATCCAGTTGCCCCTGGCACACCACCAGCCCACCCGAATGCTGGCCCAAATGCCGCGGTAAGTCCTGTACTTCCAAACACAACTCGAAAAACTTTTTAATTTGCGGATGCTTTAAATCAAAACCTGCATTGTGAAATTGAGTTTCCAGCGTATCTTTCGGATCGTGATATTCCCACGCGCCCACCAACCCCGTTAATCGTTCCAGCATTTCCGGATGGAATGACAATGCTTTTCCAATTTCACGCGCTGCCGATTTTCCGCGATAGGTAATCACGTTCGCCGTCATCGCTGCGCCCAGCTTGCCGTATCGCTCGTAGACATATTGAATCGCGCGCTCGCGCTGCTCTCCGCTTGGCAAATCCAAATCAATATCCGGCCATTCGCCGCGCTCCTCGGAAAGAAATCTTTCAAACAGCAGATCCATTCCCACCGGATCCACGGCGGTAATGCGCAACGCATAACAAACCGCGCTGTTCGCCGCCGACCCGCGTCCCTGTACCAGAATATTTTTTTCGCGGCAGAACCGGACAATGTCCCACACAATTAAAAAGTAGCCGGCCAGATCCAATTTCTCGATCAACTTCAACTCGCGTTCAATTTGCAGCCGCGCCTTCTCGTTGTCCGATCCGTACCGGTAAATTAATCCCTCCCGCGCAAGTTGCCGCAGAAATTGATTTTGCGTTCCGCCATCCGGCACTGGATAGTTCGGAAATTTATAGCCCAAATCTTTCAAGCTGAATTCCAAACGCGAAGCTAGTACCCCGGTGTTCAAAATTGCCTCAGGAAGATCGGCGAATAGACGATTCATTTCCGCGGGAGTTTTCAAATGGCGCTCGGAATTTAAATTCAACAAGCGTCCCGCATTGGTCAGCGTGCGGTGATTACGAATGCAGGTAAAAACGTCCAGCACTTCCCGGCGATGAGGTGGCGCGTGGCAAACACCATTCGTAGCCAGCAAAGGCAATTTTAATTTTCTTGCGATGATCACCGCCGCCTGATTTCGTGCCTCTTCCACACGGTTGAAATGCCTTTGCAATTCCACGTAAACATTCTCACTCCCAAAAATGTCGCAAAGTTGTTGCACGCAGGCGGCTCCGCGCTCAATTCCGCCGTGCACCAGCGCATGTTGCAGTGGCCCTTCGTCGCCGCCCGTTAAACAGATCAGCCCATTCGCGCGTTCCGCAACTTCGTGCGGCGCTACTTCGCCTTCTCCTTTCGCCGCACGCAATTTCATCATCGTAATTAAGCGGCAAAGGTTCTGGTATCCCGAGCGCGATTGCACCAGCAGCGGATATCTCCATCTCGCCGCAGACGTAACTTCCGCGCCGATGTGCGCGCGAATCGAAATTTTACTTGCCGAATTATAAAAGCGTGGCGCGCCGTAAACTCCGTCGCGGTCCAGCAGCGCCATGGACGTCATGCCGTTTTCTTTGCAGGCTGCCGCCAATTCTTCGGGTGAAGATGCGCCTTCCAGAAAACTGAAAGCAGATCGCGCGTGAAGTTCGGTGTACATTGATTCCGCGCTCATCAGTCATACCTCCCGCGAACAAACCAGCCCTGCCGCAGGGCGTCGTAATAAATTCGATACAATCCATCGCGCGCGTTCGCATACAAACTCTGCTTATTTCGCGCGCCAGAAAAATCCAGCCGCACATTTACGTCCCATTCGTCCTGCTGCCATGCATCTTCGCGCCACCAATCTCCGGAAGTTCGCCACGGCCCTGAAGCGGTCGTGATGTTGCCACGCATTCCGCGAAAAATAATGTACGAAGGACACGATTCGCGCAGCTCCACCTTCGCAGGCCATTCCGGTCGAAAAATTCGGAACGCAATCGCCGTCTGCCGAAATCGCGGCTCGGCATTTTCTTCAGAATTATTTGGATCACCGCAATCCGTTGATGCCGTGCCGCTTTTTTTTCTTCGAATCTGTGTCTCTTCCCGCACCGGAACAAATCGGCCCATACGGAAATTTCCCGGCCGGTGCGAGTCCACCAACTCAGGAGAGCCTATATTCGCGTCTCCCACCAAACTCGCCAGCCGCGCTACCGTCAATTCCAATTTTTCCGGATCAGGAATTGTCGGACGGAATAATCCGCCTTGCGCCGCTCGCGCCCGCGCCGGCTCAGCCATCAGCGTAATTTTCAAAATGGACGCGTGCGGCGGATTTGCCTGCAATTGCAACCGCATCAATTTCAAAAGTGTTTTGGAATCCCGCATAGCCACGGGCAAACTCAAAACTTTTTCATAAATCTTGGACTGAATTTCCTCCGCGGATTTTTCGCTCTGAACCTGCACCTCTTTTCCAAAAAAATCTCCCAAATCAAATCGCAAATGAATCGCGGCTGCAGCCAGCGAACGCGCCTGCAAACGCGCACACAGTTGATCCAGCAGTCGCCCTAATAAAAATGAAAGCGGCTCCAGATCCTCTACCGCCTCCTCAAGTTCCATTTCTTCCACAAAACAAATGCTCGGTTCGGCCAGCACCAGCGAACGCGCCCTCGCTCCACGCGCTAGTTCGTGCAACAGAACTCCCTCTTGCCCTAACCGTTCGGAAAGTTGCAGCACAGGAAGCGCCGCTAATTCAGCGCACGTACGAATTCCCCAGCGCAGCAAAACTTCCTGAATTTCAACGGATGGATTAAGCGCGTGAACGGACAAACGTCCGAGGCAAGTTGCTTCAGCACCTGCAGGAATTAATGTTATTCCAGGAAATCCACGCGCCGCATGAAGCGCTGTTTCCAAATTTTCAGCCACCGCAACATGCGCGGAAAGTCCCAGCGCCGCAGCGCGCTTCATTAATTCGGAAGCAATATTTTCTTCCCCGCCAAATAGCGAATGCAGCCCAGCAATATCCAGAATAATTGTGTCAGGAGAGGTGTCTTCAATTCGAGGCGAAACCGACCAGCCAACATCCAGCAAAGCAGCATGCAGGGCCCGTTCACGCGCCGCGGAGCGCCGCCGTATTTCCACTCCGGAAAATTCCGCGGCCTGTGATTCGGACATTCCCAGTTGAATTCCCGCCATTTGCGCCACTTCGTTCAGCGCGACAACAACACACAGCGGAGGAACTCCATCCACAAGCGTCACCGCGCGGCCGCGCAGTTCCGGCTCGGCGGAAACCACCGCTTGCACCATAAAATTGGGAACGTGAATAGAAGCAAATGCCATATAAAATAAATTTCGCCAGCCTCGAGAACCCTTTCATTGCAATGAAATTGTTCATTTAGGTTTCAGTTCGCTCCGCGCGCCGATCGAATAGTTCCAAGGCGCATGTGCTTCAAAAATTCCCGATCTGCCCGAAGTATTTGCCGCAGCCAATCCGTCACGAAAAGTTGTCCGAAGCACTGGCTGCACACGCGAACGCAAAACTTCCGCCCGCACATCAAATCCACTCAATAACTTTGAAAGTCCGAAAGACGAAACCGCATGCCGTGAAATTACCTGCCGTGAATTTTCCGCCCACCGCCCTGGCTCGCCTTCCAAACGCAATACCAGTGAAGCGCACGTCTTTGCGTTTGACTCCTGTTCCAGCACCACAAGAATTGTTTGCGTATCCTCCACCGCTCGGCGAAAACGAAACCACGCATCCAGCGGAATGTGCCGCGCCACTTCGCGCGAAACATCGCTTAAATCCAGCGCGATAAATCCGAAGCCGCCGCTTTGCAAAAGCAAATCCGTTGCACGCAGAGTCTGCTGAATATTTTTGCAACGCACCCAAAGTAGTTGTTTCAGATCCACACCGGCCGCTTCCGCCGAGTGCGGATCGAAAGCGTCGCATCCATCAATCAACGCGCACGCTTCCAGATGCGCCGTTCTCATGCTGAGCGCCGAAAAAAGTAAGCTCGTGCGTCCCGAACAATCCGGCCCGAAAATTTCCGTCAACGCGCCACGTGGCAATCCGCCCGCCAGTAAATCAATTTCAGAAATTCCGGTGGACACATGCTCCGCAAAATTCCGGTCGCGGTACGTAAAGGGAGCGGTAACACGCCCGGCAAGGGCGAGTTCGACCTGAGAGCGCAAGCGCGCAAAGTTTGCAGCCATAAATTTTCCGGGGACAAAAAAGAAGCCTACAATCTTCGCTTTTTGTTCGCCTACGGCAAATTCTCCACCAACCTCTCACGCTTGTCAACTTCGCTGATTTGGAGTCACTTGCATTCGCCATACCGTCGCGGCAAAATTCCCCAATGGCACATCGACTAACCACTTCTTACACGCAAGATTCGATTGATCTTTTCCGTCATTACAAACAA
>DASYNR010000078.1:0-5173 GCA_036008485.1 Candidatus Acidiferrales bacterium
TCGTGTATTTCCGGCACACTCCGTCACGCGTCGCAACGACAAGGAACAGAGCTTCGCCACGTTTACTCGGATTTTGGATTGCGTCGAGGTCAAGCTCAGGCGACATACTTGCTGGCGCGAACCATGCCTCACCAACGTCCACGATCGCGTCGCAACCTCTGGATGCGACGAAGTGCGCTATCATTCGCATTATGAGATGCTTTTCCGTTCGATCTGCGGCAAAAATATTCGCCATGGACCAGTGCCCGCCACCGTCGCGGATAAACATCAAACGCACGTGATGCTTGTCCTTGCAGAGCATTCGTTTCGCCGCATAGAGAATTTTCTCCGCGAACTTCAATGGATCAAGAGATTCCCATTCCGTCAATCGATGCTCATCCGTAAGGCCATATCGATCCTTTACGTCGATTTCTCCGACAAAAATTGAAGCCGTTCGCTCGGCCAGCGTAAGTTCCGTGCCGGAGGACAGCTGGAACGTTTGTGTTCTCACTGAAGCTCCGCTAGACATGCACTCTAGAGTTCCGGTTCGGTGATGGACTGAACGAAAATTTGGATGATCTTGTTCGACGGGGATGCAGTCGCACTTCTGCAGAGTAATGTGTGCATCCAGTACGATTTCGCTCAAAAGCCCAAATACCTGTGACAATGTTTCCAGGATTTCCAAGCCGCCTAGGTCCGGCGTGGTCCACCTTCGCTCGATCGCCACTGCCGCATCATTTGCATTGGCTTTATCCAGCTCTGACTTGCCGATCAGTTCGAGAAGTTTTAGATTCTGAAGGATCAGCGAAGTCGGAGTCTCAATCGGGACGTCCATCTTGGCCACGACCTTATCCTGCCAATCGATCAATCGAACCTCTGCGGTGCTCGCGCTTTCCAGCTCCCCTTTGTGGACAACAGTGGTCCGCGCTTCGTGCGCCCACTTAGCAGCAGTATCGGTTCTGAGCCGCTCCTGCCACGGACCATACCACTCATCAAAATTTTTGAACGCGTGCTTCTCCTTTTGGAGCACAAACGTGACATTTCGAAGCGCCTCGATCGTCGCATTCAAGTTCGCACGAAATCCGTCCGGATCGTGGTAATTGTCCAAAGTTTGGTGCCAAAGCAAGTGGGCCTGAGTCAGCCTGCGATGCGTCATCGGCACGGGGCAGAGGTCATAGTTGTCGTCGGACTTCGGATATTTCGATTTCGGAATCATCGAGAAACCTTATCCAGCCTATGGCGGGTGGCCACATTTCCGTTCCGGTGTTGAATTTGATTCTGACTTGGATGGCGGGTGCCGCATGTCCGTCCCGCCCGCCTAGGGCGGGAACGTGGGGCCTTTCGTACTTCTTCTATCCGTAGCTAGTTCTTACCGCTCGATCTCCTACCCCGCCGTCATCATCTGCGCCCGCGCCGTCTGATAATTCTGATGCGTCCTCCACACTCCGCTATTCCAATGATTCCCGATTCGCGTAAAAAGTTTCTGTGCCATCGGAACATCCTTAAATCGGTACGCCAGCAGCGCGTATTGATTTAGATCCGTGTATGTCGAACCGTAGAGATGTTCCAGCGCCGCGTGGCCCGACTGTATTCGCTCCCACGAAAATTGTTTGATCTCCGGCTTGTTTCCGCGCCCCGCCACGTACTGCGCAATTTCAAAATAGAGAAAATCTCCGCGCTCGCCTCCCACGCGATCCGCAACTTCCGCCGCCATTTCCGCGGCGTCGCCGGGAGCGCCGTCCCATTTCGGTTGAAGATAATTCGCGTAGGACACATAGAATTGATAATATTCCGGCTCAAATTCGGAGGCCTGCCGGTAAATTTCAGCTTGCTGCGCATTGTTCCAATCCTGCTGCAGACCGACACCCAGCATCGCCAAATACCATTCCGGGCATTTCTCGTTCAACGAATGCGCGCCGTCCAGCACCGCTTTCGCCTGCGCCGTGCGAGCCTTAAACAGTTTCCATCCATTGGCGGTAACAGTATTCGATTGTCCGTTGCCTCGCGCGGCAAAAGCATAAGAAAGATACACATGAGCAAGCGCAACGCGCGCTGTGATGGATTCAGGAGACGCCGCCACCCATCGCTTCAAAAGTGAAATATGTTTTTCAAAATCCGCATCGGTTGGAACCGGCGCGGCGGGGTAGTCCACGGAGTTGTAAAATACGTGGAGCTTCCAGGCGCCGCCCGTAAATCGCGCTTTGGAAGCTCGCACGTTGACGGCTTCCGAATCCAGCGCGACAAAATTTTCCTGCGTCAGCAATTCCCGCATTTGCGAGCGGTATTCCCGTATCGCTGTTGAATCTTCAATCGAGCCGAAGCTCGCTTCGATTTCACTCTGCCGTTGGATTATTTCTGTGTTGGGAAGCTTGGCATCCGCGGATTGCGCCTTCACCGAAACAGGCAGCAGCGCGCAAAACGGCAAGATTAGGACAAGCGAACATTTTCTCATGGCCGGGTCTCCAGAGCGGGATGCTCGACGAGCACACAGAATAAAGATTTCGCTTTCCTGAGTCAACTAACCATGTAGATAAATCGGGAATCCAGGGACAGAGAATCCACACAATCCGGGGAAAGGAATCCCGGGGGAATCCCGGACAATCCCGGGGACAGACGGGACGTTCTCCGAACAATCTGCGCGTAAGATGCGTCGGCCCGAAACTCCGACACAAAATAGCAACCCCGATTCCATGCCCTTTGTTTCCTTACCCTTAGCCCTCAACCACCCATCGCTCCAAAACCCATTTTCGCAAAAAGTCGTACCCCCCACCCCACCCTATTTTGCAATGTATATGCAAACAAACCACTTACAGCGATCTGTGGTTGATCGTTATGCAAATAAACGACTTACGCGCACTTCCACCTCTAAACTAGCGATCCGGAAATAACCCATTTTCAAAAAAAGTCGTACCCCCCACCCCGGGGTCGAAACCCATGTGTGTGCTAATAAAGGACTTACAGAGTTCTGTGGCCGATGTGTGTGCTAATAAAGGACTTAGCGGAAAAATGCATAGGGGCCACCTTCAGGTCGCCCGGGCTCTTTGCAGGGTTTCTCGCCTCTAATCTTCCTCAAATCTTTTCTCTGCGTCTCTGCGTTGAGTACTTTTCTTGTTTTTTTCCCACCCAAAAAGTGCACTATAATGCACTTTTCGCCAAATTCCGTCCCAAACATGCATTATAATGCACTTTTTCAGGACTTAGACACCCCGGCGTCGGCAGTTCGCGGACACACAAATATAACTCGCGCAACCGCTCCAAGCATTTCAATCGCTCCGCGCTGTGCGCGCGAAGCAAATTTCGCCACATTCCGCTGCAAACTTGCGGCCTGTTCCGCGCTCAATTCAACGCGGTACAAATCCGCTCGCCGCGCAAAAGAATATCCGCCATATTTTATTTCCTGCTGAGGCGTAGCGAGCGCCAACAAACATTCCCAAAAACTTTGGGATGCGAAAAGTGATTTGTGATCTGCATCTTTTTTATCCACATCAATGGACGGCCGCGTTTTCATCGCACTTTCCAACACAATCTTCGTGCAGGCGCGAAAATCAAACGCGCGGCTCGGATCGTCCGACGGAAATTCAGCGAGCACCGCGGAAAGTTCAGCCGGATCGGCTTCAAATCCTTGCCACCAATAACGGTAGAAATGGTAAACGATTGTTCCGGTTCGCAGAATTTGTTGCACGCGCGGCAAATCGCGGCCCGTGACGGAAAGAATCATGTCCACCAATTCGCGCAGCTTAAAAATTTGCCGGCGCACCGGACGGATGCTGACGTACTCGGCTTCTTCTTCTGTGAATCGAACGGGAATGGTTTCAGGAAGAGGCACAAAACAAAATTTCTTCAGGCGCCAAGACGAGTTTTGACGCGATCGCTGAGCGCTTTTCCGTCAACAGTTTTACCTTCAAGTTTTGCGCGCGCGGCCTTGATTACAGCGCCCATTTGTTTCGCGGAATTTGCGCCGGTCTCGGAAATCGCGGCGTCAATCGCGTGTTCGATGTCTTCGGCACTCGCATTCGCGGGAAGATAATGTTCGATGATGGCGATTTCTTTGGTTTCTTTTTCCGCCAGATCGTGTCTGCCGCCTTTTGCGAACATTTCCACGGACTCGCGCCGCTGTTTCACCAGCGTCTGCAAAATTTGCAACGCTTCAGCATCATCCAGCGCGCGGATTTTTTCGATCTCTTTGTGTTTCAACGCGGCTTTCATCATGCGCAAAACGCTAAGACGCAATTCGTCCTTCGCGCGCATCGCGTCCGTTAAGTCTTTTTGGATCTGCTCCATCAAAGGCATCGTTTTAATTCTCCCGCATGCAAAAACGACTATAGCACAGGAAATTCGCGACGCTCCGAAAACGAAATACAAAGCACCGAACTTCAAATGAGATGGATCGCATAAACGAAACTGATTTGACATGTGTTCCGCGCATCCTTACGCTGATCGAACCATGAACATCGTCGTCGCCGATCCAATCAGCCAGCGCGGACTTGAACTACTTCGCAAACCAGGATGGAATGTAATCACTCCTTCGCGCGATGAACTTATCGCAAGCCTCGCAGAAGCCGACGCGCTCATTGTTCGCAGCGCGACACAAGTCACCGCGCAAATTCTGGAAGCCGCGCCAAATCTTCGCGTCATCGGACGCGCAGGAGTTGGCGTCGATAATGTTGATCTCGACGCCGCAACGCGCCGCGGTGTTTTAGTGATGAACACGCCCGGAGGAAACGCTGTCAGCGTCGCCGAACATACGCTCGCTCTTTTGATGTCCGTTGCGCGCCGCATTCCGCAGCACAGTGCCGCGATTCACGCGGGCCGCTGGGAAAAATCCGGCTCCCAAGGAGTGGAACTCCGTGGCAAGACTTTAGGACTTGTTGGTTTGGGCCGGGTGGGTAACGAAGTGGCGCGTCGCGCCCGCGCGATGGAAATGTTGGTGCTCGCATACGATCCGTATGTCAGCGAAAGTGCTGCGCGCGATGCAGGAGTGGAATTATCCGGACTGAATGAATTGCTCGAGCGTTCCGATTTTGTTTCGCTGCACGCGGCGCTCAGCCCAGCCACAGAAAAACTAATCAACGCCGAAAAACTTTCACATTTCAAGCAAGGCGCGGTGCTTGTGAACGCAGCGCGCGGCGAACTTGTGGACGAAGCCGCTCTCGCTGATGCTCTCCGCTCCGGAAAACTCTCCGGCGCGGGACTG
>DASYNR010000079.1:0-4510 GCA_036008485.1 Candidatus Acidiferrales bacterium
CGCCGCGATTGTCGGCCCACGCAAAGTCTTCTTCAACAATTCCGCGTCGGTGATCGGTGGCTGACAAGTTGTGCCCGAGCAGACGAGCGCTTGCGCACCATCCGCGCGTAGATGCGGCAAAGTTTCGGCAAGCGCGGGCGCGAGCCACATTCTTGCGTGCGCTTCCGGTGTGATGCGCAGCACAGATTTGCCGAAGCGGAAAGTTTCCGCGGCGGCGCGTTCGAGCTGCTGCGCGGCGGGATCGTCGGCACGCCCGGTGACGACCACTTCGATTGTGCCGCGCGAATGTAGCACGGCTGCCAGCGAATAACTCGCAGCGAATAATCCGTATTGCGGCGCGACGCCTGCGAACGCATTCAGTGTTGCCGTAGCGCGATCGCGATAGAGCGCGTCATTCGTGTATCCATGCAAACGATCGAGCACCATCACAGCGATCGCGTTTCCCGCCGAGCTTGGCGAATCCTGAAATGGCTTGCGGCGAACGTCGAGCCCGCCCATCGGCGGCGCATCGGCCGCGCGATCGAAAAATCCGCCGCCTTCGGAATCCCAGTGCTGATCGAGCGCGCGAACCATTGCCAATTCCGCAGCGAGGAAATATTTTTGCTCGAGCGTAGCTTCGTAGGCGTCCAGAAGCGCGAGCGCCATGTATACGTGATCGTCAAGCGTGCCGGGCAGCCACGCGCCGCCGAGGCGATGAGAAAATCCGCGCTTATCGTCCCATGCTCCTGCGAGCAAACGATCCAAAGTTCGTAGCGCGAACGCAGAGCAACGTGCGCCGATTTCGCCGCCAAACGCGCGCGCAGCGGAAAAATATGCCGAGGCGAACATTGCGTTCCATGCGAGATAAATTGTCGTGTCGATGGTTGGCGTCGGGCGCAGGATTCGCGCGGCAAACATTTTCTTTCGCGCGATCGCAATAATTGCGCGGACGTCATCTTCCGATTTGCCAATTTGCGCGGAAATTTCCGCTGCTCCTCGCGCGATCCACAAGACATTTTTCGCGGGATTGTGGTGCATTTCGCCGTGCGCTTCGACGTCGAAATGTAATTCCGCGATGCGCGCTTCTTCCGGCGTCAGAACTGCTCGCAACTCATCTAGCGTCCAGGTGAAATAATCGCCGTCGTCGTCGAGCGAATAGTCGGCGTCCTGACTGGCATAAAAGCCGCCATTTTGCTGATCGGAAAGCGTTTCGTTCACCCAGCCGATAATTCCCTCTGCCACTTCGCGGAAAAATGACTTGTCTGTCACCTGCCAGGCATGAACGTAATTCTTCAACAGCTCGGAATTATCGTAGGACATTTTCTCGAAGTGCGGCACGAGCCAGCGCTCGTCAACCGAGTAACGATGAAATCCGCCGGCGAGTTGATCGTAAACGCCGCCATTGGCCATATTCACGAGCGTGCGCTCGGACATGTGCAGCAAACGATCTTCTCGAGTGGCCTGAAATTGTTCGAGCAGCAAATCCACGGCCTGCGAATGCGGAAATTTTGGCGCGCGGCCGAAGCCGCCATACTTCGCGTCAAAAAGTTCCGTGATGGCGTTCACTGAATGTTCAATAATTCCGGGATCGAAATTTCCTGACGCGCCCGAAAATCCTTCGGATTTTGTAACGGCATCGGCGAGCGCAACGGCTGCGCGTTCCAATTCATCCCGTCGATTTGCGTAGGCGTCGGCAACGGCTTGCAGAATGCGCGGAAATCCGGGACGGCCCATCGCGTCTTCCGGCGGGAAATATGTGCCACCGAAAAATGGACGGCCATCCGGCGTGAGAAATCCGGTAAGCGGCCAGCCGCCCTGGCCGGAAACCGCGCTGACGGCGGACTGATAACGCGCGTCGACATCGGGACGCTCATCGCGATCGACTTTCACAGGAATAAAAAATTTATTAATCAGCGCGGCGATCGCCGGATTTTCGTAGCTCTCGCGATCCATCACGTGGCACCAGTGGCACCAGACTGCACCGACGTCCAACAAAATTGGTTTGTTTTCTGCGGCAGCACGCGCGAAGGCGGCGTCTCCCCATTCGTACCATGCCACCGGCTGATGCGCGGCCGAGCGAAGATACGGACTCGTGGATCCCGCAAGACGATGGCCGTTTTCTGAGGATGAATTCGCGGCGGCGTCCACAGCAGAAGAATGTTCAGGAGATTTTTCGGACAATTTAATTCCCTTTCGAGTTCGAGGAAAATTCGCGCGGCCGCGCGCCGGCTCAGCGTTACATATTAATGATAAAAGTTACTGCACCGGCGGAGCAGAACTTGCGCCGCCTAAATCCAGCGGCCTTCGCCCGGCGAAACCTTCATCCTGCCGATGCCAGAAACGAATTCGATCTTCGCCAAGCCGCCAGCACAAATATGCTTCCTGACCTTCGATGCGCGCCGGGAAATCCAGCAGTCCGGTGTCAAGATCTTTCACAACGCATCCGGTGGCTTCAATTCCTTCCAGCGCTTCGCGAATTGTTGACGTGAGGCGTTCGCGCTCACCACGCAACTTTGAAGTGAGTTCCGTATTCACCAGCATCCCGCCCATCAACATGATGCGGCTGGCGATTTGGCTGACCTGCTCTTCGGCTTCGCCAAGTTTTTTGCGGCACGCCACCGCTTCCACAAGTAGCGGCTCAATTTCGCGCAGCGTGCGCTCGGCTTCCGTCAGCGTGAAAATGCGCGGTTCGTCTTGAATTGGTTCCTGGTCAGACATTCGTTTGCTCGCTGCTCTATTCTCGCTTGCTCTGCAAAGATTTACCAGCGGGTTCCACCCTGTTCTTTTGCTGCTGTCTTTGATGCGAGCGCGCTTGTGAAGGTCACTCCGTTTGGCGGATGTGGTACAGTTTCCAGCCGATGCGCATATTTATTTTGGGAACAGGAGCAACGGGTTCGCTGCTGGCACATTCGCTCGTGCGCCAGGGCCACAAAGTGATTTGCGGTGATCGCGATCCCGATCGCGCGCGTCTTTTTCTTGGCAAGCGCAGCACGATCGAAATTCGGACGGTAAACGCGCGAAATATTTGGGCGATTGTCCGCGCGGCGCGTGGCAGCCAACTGATCGTCAACGCTTCTGCAGCAGTTTTCAACGAAATTGCCATGCGCGCGGCGCTGCGTTTGCACGCTCATTATCTGGATATGTCCAGCCATTTGCAGCGCAATCCTTTCAAAGCTGAACAACTCCGATACGAAAAGCGATTCGAGCAGAAGCGCCGCGCGGCGGTGATCAACTCTGGCGTCGCGCCCGGCTTAATGAATCTGCTGGCGCGGCGTGGCGCCGAAATGCTGAATCGGGTCGACGAGATTTACATTCGCCTTTACCAGAGCATGGAAAGCGACGATCCGGTTTCGCAATGGTCGGCAACGGGATCATTCGACGAAGCAACTTCGCGTCCGCGAATTGTGCATCAAGGGAAATTCAAACTCGCGAAACGTTTTGGCGAGCCGGAGAAATTCCGATTTGCTCAACCCATCGGCGAAACCACTGTGATGCTTGCCGCGCAGGATGAAGTCGGCACAGTGCCATACTTTATTCCATTGAAAGAAATGAACGTAAAAATCGGCGGCAACGAGATGGAACGATTGCGGCGCTGGTATCGACAAGGAAAACTTTCCAAGTCCGGCGGAATTGTGCACAAGCGATTTCCGAAGACGTTCACTCCGCGCCGCGTAGCAAAATTAATTAGGGGCGGCACTCTGCAGAATGCGCATTTTGCTGCGGCAGTGATCGTCACCGGAGTGAAGAAAGACCAACCTCTCCAAATTAGATGGGACTGCCATTTCCCATCGTTGTATCAAATTCGTATGTGGGGACTGGCTGTAACGCCGATCGCCTACGCGACGGCGACAATGGCTTCACTTTTCGTGCGCTATTTTCCGAAGGATGAATGGGGAGTTTTTCCACCGGAAAATTTGCCGGCGGAAACTCGGACTGCGATTCTCGCCGGTGCACGCACGCGCGGATTTAAGATCACGCAAAAGATCACGCGCCTGAAAAAAGATGACGAGGACGATTTGTTCTAGCGATTTTGATGGCGCGTTGAATTACGGCCGCGCTTCATAAACTAGATTGAACGGCGTTTGTGTTGCGCGTCTGAAATTCTTAAAGCCGCCGGACGTTACAACGTCGCGTATACGCGCTTCTCCCGATTGGGCGCCGAGCGCCAGTCCAACTTCCTGCGACATCGAACACGGCGTGCATAGCAGTGTCGACGCCGAATAGAAAATTCGTCCAATCGGATTCAAATTGTCTTCCAACTTGTCGTTGGCAAACGGCTCCACGATCATCCACGAACCATCTTTCTTCAAAGATTGCTTGACGTGCTTCGCCGCGCCGGCGGGATCGCCCATATCGTGCAGGCAATCGAAAAATGTGACGAAGTCGTAGTCATTGCCGGGATAATCTTTCGCTTTCGCCTGAATAAATTTCACTTGATCAGTGACGCCCGCTTTTTTCGCGCGATCTGTAGCAGCGTCCAGCGATCCCTGATGATAATCAAAGCCCACGAATGTTGATTTCGGATACGCCT
>DASYNR010000080.1:0-4084 GCA_036008485.1 Candidatus Acidiferrales bacterium
CGCGAAGGATGGACCACGCGAAGCAGCGCGGAAATACAATGCCTGGGCCACGCAGGGCAACGCCCCTCCTATTAAGGATGTGGACAAACTGACCGACGGCGAACTTGTCGGCGCGCTTTTCGAGGCCATTGCCGAAGAACATCTGTATCAGCCGACAATTCTGTACGATTTCCCCAAGGATATTTCTCCGCTTTCAAAATGTAAAGACGACGATCCATCCACCGCCGAGCGTTTTGAAGTTTTCTGCGGCGGATTTGAGCTGGGCAACGCCTTCTCTGAATTGAATGATCCCATCGAGCAGGAAGCGCGCTTCCGCAGACAAGTCGAGCAAGGCGGCGACGAAGCGCCAAAGGAAATTGATCTCGATTACGTGCGCGCGCTAAGTCAGGGAATGCCTCCCGCAGCCGGAATGGGAATCGGGATTGATCGTCTTACAATGTTGCTCACAGATTCGCATTCGATTCGCGACGTAATTTTATTTCCGCTCCTGCGTCCCGAAACGCGCCACGAATCCGCGCTGGAAGAAAATCCCGCGGCATCTCAAACTAATCTGGACGGCTCCGCAAAGAAGCCATGAGATTTGAATGGCTGGTTGCGCGGCGGTATCTGCGCTCCCCGCACAGACCGGCAGTTCTGCGGCTGGTCACGTTGCTTTCCGTTTTGGGAGTTGCTGCAGGCGTCGCCACACTGGTGATCGCACTCGCGATGAACTCCGGCTTCCGCGAAACACTTCAGGATCGCCTGCTCGGCGTCACCGCGCACATCACCATCACCGAACCCGGCGCGGACGCCATTCACAATTATCGCGAACTTGGCGAGCGCCTCGCGATAATTCCTGGTGTTCGCTCGGTAACTCCTGCGTTGTACCAAACTGTTTTACTTTCCGCGGGAGGGAATGCCAGCGGCGTTGTCGTGAAAGGAGTTGATCCGGCTCTCGAAATAAAATCCGACGAAGCTCTCACTCACATTGTCGAAGGCCAGGCCGATTTTTCTCCGGATGCTGACGGCATCGGCGCAATTATCCTGGGACACATGCTCGCCGACGAACTGAAATTGCGTGTCGGCGATAACGTCACGCTCATGAGTCCGAGCGGGAGCCTCACACCTTTCGGAATGTTTCCACGCACGAGAACTTTTCGCGTAACGGGAATTTTCAATTCCGGATTCTACGACTTCGACGCGCACTGGGGATTTGTAACTCTCGCCTCGGCGCAAAATCTTGCCGGCGTTGGTGACGAAGTAATCGCGCTTGAAGTCCGCGTCTCGCAAATCGATCGCGCCGCCGAAATCGCCAAGCAACTCGAAACCGCGGCAGGCCCGCTCTACAAAGCCACAAGTTGGATGGAAGAAAATCACGCGCTCTTCAGCGCGTTGCGTTTGGAAAAATTGGTCACCGCAATTTTCATTGGACTGATCACCTTCGTCGCCGGTCTGAATATTATTGTCGTCCTGAGTATGACGGTCACAGATCGCGCGCGTGACATCGCCGTTCTGATGGCCATGGGCGCGCGCCGCAAACAAGTCCGCAACATTTTCTTCATGCAGGGACTCACCATTGGTTCCATTGGCACGCTCGCCGGGCTAATCCTCGGCTATTCCGCCGCGTGGATCGCCGGAACGTATCGCGTTATCCGGCTCGACCCATCAATTTATTCCGTGCCCTACGTTCCGTTTCACGCGAACATTTCCGACGCTCTTTGGATCGCCGCCAGCGCGATTTTGATTTGCGCCGCCGCCACATTCATTCCCGCGCGCGCCGCCGCAAAAATCCTCCCGGTGGACATCCTCCGGTACGAGTAGTCCTTCGGTTCCCCGTACCATTGATGTGCAGGTTTTTCCTCACTTTGGCTCCCCGCTTGCACCATATATCGTGTACTTTAGCTGCAAGCAAAATAGCCGAGATTATTCCCGTTTTGGGACATTCCGGGCGTGGTATAATTGCCTGTTTTTCAATAGCTTGGCGGCTATTCTAGAGTTTTTCCTAGGATTTACTGCTGGCCCGGCAAGCGATGGTTTCAGAATAGGAAACGAATTGGCCGCCGATGACCATTCGATTCTCGTTCGCGAAGTCGAAAAACTGCATCTAACTAATCAGGGTGCAGCAGGTATCGCAAAAAAGAAGTGAGGTTTCTGGCGCGGTACTGCCAGTTTATTGGTACTGATTCGCAGGGAATTTCGTCCCGCGCATCATTTTATTTTGAGTAGCACGTGAAATAATTCAGAAGCATCAGAAATATCGATGACCCCAGACACGACACCGCGCAACGCTCACTCGGCCGCCCAATGGGAGGCGAATTCTTCCGCAGCGGAATTCGCAACGCCTTCCGGAGAGCGCGCTCCCGTGATCGAAACGCGTGAACTGCGCAAAGTTTTCGGTGAAGGCGCAGCTCAACAGGTCGTTCTGGGAGCGGTAGAACTTTCCGTCCGCGAAGGCGAGATGATTGCGATTGTCGGGCCTTCCGGCAGCGGAAAAAGTACTTTGCTGCATCTGCTCGCTGCGCTGGACACGCCAACGAGCGGTACAGTATACTTTCGTTCGCGTGAACTCCAAACGTTTCCAGAAGCTCCTCTCGCCGACTACCGAAACGAGTCGGTGGGATTCGTCTGGCAGCGCCATCATCTTTTGCCGGATTTTACGGCAGCGGAAAACGTGGCAATGCCTCTATTAATGCGGGGAATCAAGCATTCGGACGCTCTGAAATCCTCGGCCGGACAACTGGAGCGCGTCGGACTTGCAGCGAAAAATAACCAGAGGGCCGGAGAACTTTCCGGCGGTGAACAGCAACGAGTGGCCATCGCGCGAGCGTTGGTAAATTCGCCAGCATTGCTTCTGGCCGACGAGCCTACAGGCGATCTGGACGAGCGTAACGCGGACGCGGTTTTCGATTTGATGCAGCGTTTGCACCGCACTCACCGGCTTACATCCATTCTGGCTACGCACAATCGCGCTCTTGCAGAGCGATGCGATCGAGTTTTGAGTTTAGAGCATGGCGAGTTGAAACCGCTCCACGTGGGAAGCGGCATACAGCCCGTGAACTGAGGGAGAAGCGAGCCAACTGTGCTGGAACGATTCACAGAAAAAGCGCGTCGGGTAATTTTCTTCGCACGTTACGAGGCTAGCCAGTACGGAAGCCCGTGCATCGAAACTGAGCACCTCTTGCTCGGTCTTGTGCGCGAAGATAAAGGCCTTGCCAACCGCTATTTGCGGAATCAAGGCTCCATCGAATCCATCCGCAAGGAAATCGAACAGCGCATCACCATTCGAGAGCGCATCTCCACTTCCGTGGAAGTGCCGCTCAGCGCTGAATCAAAACGCATTCTGGCGTACGCGGCTGAAGAAGCCGATCGCCTCGGAACGAAGCATGTCGGCACGGAACATTTGTTGCTCGGCATTCTGCGCGAAGAAAAATGTTTTGGCGCGGAGATCCTACAGGAACGCGGGCTGCGCCTTTCGGCGCTGCGTGAAGAACTGGCCCGTTCATCCGGGGAGAAGGTTCCAGTGAATCGTCCGAAGGAAACTTCGTTACTCGCGGAATTCAGCCGGGACCTCACGCAAGCCGCCACCGAAGGCCAACTCGATCCTCTTGTCGGACGTGAACGCGAACTCGAACGCGTCGTCCAAATCTTGTGCCGCCGCACCAAAAATAATCCTGTGCTCATCGGCGAGCCCGGAGTAGGCAAAACTGCAATCGTCGAAGGCCTTGCGCAACGCATAGCGGATGGCGACGTGCCTCTGTTCCTCGCGGACAAACGCATTCTTTCGCTCGACCTTTCCTTGATTGTCGCCGGCACAAAATATCGCGGCCAATTTGAAGAGCGCCTCAAAACCATCATGAAGGAATTGATGGAAAGTCAGAATTCCATCGTATTCATTGATGAATTGCACACGCTCGTTGGTGCAGGCTCCGCCGAAGGTTCACTTGACGCGGCAAACATTCTAAAGCCCGCGCTCAGCCGTGGCGAAATTCAGTGCATCGGCGCAACCACGCCCGGCGAATATCGCAAGTCCGTCGAAAAGGATCGCTCGCTGGAACGCCGTTTCCAGTCCGTGAAAGTTGTAGCGCCTGACGAAGAAATGGCAATT
>DASYNR010000081.1:0-5909 GCA_036008485.1 Candidatus Acidiferrales bacterium
GCGCGGTAGGCGTCGATCGGTTTCAACGAGCCTGACTAGACAGTAAGGGCTTCGGACATAGAAGACCGGGTTACCGAAATTCAATGACGTGACGCATTGCAATTGGAAAGTGAGATGGGTGAGAATCCGGCGGTTGTGAATTATCTGGGCGTGATTCGAGGGGGAGCGCATGGCGTCTACGTTTGAAAAAATGAACTTGAAGGATCAGAAGCAGATTGTGGTGCTGAACTCGCCGGAGAGTTTTGAGGGTGAATTGAGGGCGCTTCGGGATGTGAAGATTCTGCGCAGTCTGGAAGGGTTGAAGGAGATTGAGTTCTCGCTGGCGTTTGTGACGACGCAGAAGGATGTGGACTCGATTGGAAAAGCCGTGGCGAAGAGGGTCAAAGGCGATGCAGTGGTGTGGTTCGCGTATCCGAAGGGAACTTCCAAGAAATACAAGAGCGAGATAAACCGCGATCATGGCTGGCAAGTTCTAGGCGAGTGTGGATTTGAATGCGTGCGGAGCGTGGCGATTGATGAGGACTGGTCGGGGGCGCGGTTTCGTCGAGTGGAATTTATTAAGGCGATGAATCGCGATAAGAAGTATGCGATGAGCGCGCAAGGCCCTTCCTCCGTCAGGACAAACAAGGCGCGGGCGACGCGGAAATAAGGTCAGGCCAGCGGTAAATCCGAAAAACAGCCATTTTGGATGGAAACAAAGCCGGGGAACCGAGCGTTATGTATTTAGGCGGAGTTACCCGGGAACGGTTGGGCGCATCCTAGAACGCACGGAATCGGGTGTGTGTATACCTGCGGTAATAAATCCCGAACGGTATCGAATTCACAGACGAAGAGGAGAATCAGGTCATGCGGAAATATATTTTGACGGCGGCGATGGTGGTCGGAGGATTATTTGGCGGAGCGCCGGGAGCGGGGGCGCAGTCGGCGGTTTTGAATTTGCCGAGGCAAAGTCAGCACGCAATGGTTTCGCAGCGCGTTGGAGTTACGGACATCACGATTAATTATCACCGTCCGCTGGTGAATGGACGAAAAGTTTTTGGTCCAGGAAGTCCGCAGGCATATGGCCAGGTGTGGCGAGCGGGCGCGAACGAAAATACGACAATTGAGTTCACAACGGATGTGATGGTGGAAGGCAAGCCGCTGGCGAAGGGCGTTTATGGATTGCACATGATTCCCGGCGAAACGGATTGGACGATTATTTTTTCCAAGAATTCCACTTCGTGGGGAAGTTTTACTTACGATCAAGCGGAAGACGCTTTGCGCGTGACGGTGAAGTCGCATCCGGCGGAAATGCAAGAAGCGCTGGCGTATGACTTCGACAACGTGAAGGCCAACGAGGCGACGATCGTGATGCGCTGGGAAAAAGTTGCTGTTCCGGTGCATGTGTCTGTGGATACGAACGAGACGGTGCTGGCGAGCCTGCACAATCAGCTGCGCGGGCGGCCAAAATATGAGTGGGTCGCGTGGGATGAGGCTGCCACTTATTTGATGGACAACAAATTGAGCGCGGAAGAGGCGCTGAAGGATACGGCTGAATCCATCGCGGTTGAGGACCGCTTCGAGAATGAAATGGATCGGGCGCGCGCGCTGGAGATGTTGAATCGAGTTGATGAGGCGAAGGCCGCGCGCACGAAAGCGCTCGGGATGGGAACGCAGCAGCAGGTGCATGCCTATGCGCGTCAACTGCAAGGGCAAAAAAAGTATGACGAAGCGCTGGAAGTTTTCCGCGCGAACATCAAGAAAGATCCGAACAGCTGGGTAGCGCACAACGAGACGGCGCGCCTCGCCGTTGCTAAAGGTGATTACGATACGGCACTGAAAGAAATGAAGTTATCGCAGGCAGGACTACCGGATGCGTTGAAACCGCAAGTCGATGCGATTTTGAAACGTCTGGAGAACAAGGACGACATTAATAAGTAGGAGACGAGTGATTTATTTGGAGTGCCGCAGAGCCGCAGCAGTACGCACTCTGTCGGCAAAGACCACACCGACGCGCGGCGGGTGGATCGCCTTTCGACTACGCTCAAGGTAAACAGACCTGCCCCTACGACAGCACCGCCGAGCGCTCGTAGCGGTGCTATAATCCGCCCAGAATGGGGCTCTATGTGCCCGCGAAATACTTGCGGGTGATCCGACCGGAATGGGGAGGATGCCATGGATGCTTTTATGACGGGATGGTTAGGGGAGTTGTCGTTAGGCTGGGCGGTGCTGACATTTATTTGGGTGGCGCTGCTCGCGTATCGGGCGTGGCTCTCGAGTCGAGAAGAAGAACAAATGTATTTGGGAAGCACGCCTTCGCCGGGCGCGAAAGAGCAGAACGCGATCGTAAGCAAGCTGGTGAAACTTGCGAAGCCGCTGATGATTCTGGGAATTCTGGACGGTGCGCTGACTCTGCTGATTGTTGGATTGTGGTTGTGGCAGGGAATGAACGCGCGCACTTAGTGAGCGGCGTCCTGTGATACCGGCGGATTTTTATTTGTAAATTATTGTGCGCCGGATTTTTGCGCGGGCGCTGGCGCGGCATCGGGCGTGACGGATGTGTGGTTCAACACGATGAGCCAGACGCCGTCGCGTTTTTCAAACACGAGAGTTGTGTCACCACGCGCGACAATTTTATTTCCATCCACGAAAGCGCTTAACTCCCACTGATAGGTTGCCCAGGCGGAATTGTCTTTTATTCTGACTACAGTATTGGTGCGGTCAATACGAGGTGAGGACATGCGCGCGTGCTGGCTTTGGTACGACGGGAGATAGTTCGCCCAAGTGTAAATCGGCGCCTCCCACGCGCCGCTTACGACTACAACATCGTCAGCATAAAATTTGTGCATTTCCTGAGCGTCACCGAGTTGCCACGCGCCAAGCATTTTTGAAATATTCAGATCGATCACGTGATTTTCGGCAACGGGAGGGCCGGGAGGTTCGGGCACTTGTTTTATTTTGGTTCTCTGCGCGTGAGTTGGCGCGGCGATTGCGAACAGAAATGCCGCGGCAACGAATGCGACTGTTCGCAGGCGCAGATGTACACGGGAATTCGAGTGCGTTGAAAACATAGTTCCCCCTTCTGATGCTGCGTAAAACGATAGCACGAGGGAATTGTGTTGGAAGCGCGCGATATGTGCGGCGTGGCGAAGGTGGCAACAATTCTGGCGCGTGCAGTCCGGGTGCGATCTACGCGCGCGAGAAATTATTTTGCGCGCGATTGGCTTAGCAAATTTACGAACAGGTGGTACGCGCCGGGATTTCCTTCGGGTAATTGACGGAAAAATTCCAGCGCAGCGTAAATGTAAACGCCTTTACCGTAGCGCGTCCAAACGAGCGAGCCGGTAAGGTCGGATTCACCGGGATCGTGCATGCTGAGCACGGCCTGATAATGCGGGTCAAAGCTGGACCACAAATAATTCGCGCGCTCCTGCACCCAGCCTTTGAAATCATCCTGCGTAATTTTATTTGGAAAATTCAGAAGCGGAGAATCGGGCGTTAGAAATTTCACGTCGGATTTTTCGTCGGTGATGCGAAGAGTGCCGCCTTCCATTTTTGCGGGATACGGCGTGATCTGCGTTTTCAAACCGCCCCAGAAACCATCGCGCTCGTATTCCAAAATTAACGTGCCGCCGTTGTTAGCGTAATCGAGCAGGCGCTGATTGTTGGCGAGCACATCGCCGCGCAATTCGTAGGCACGAATGCCGATAACGATGGCGTCAAACTGTTTCAGATTGCCGAAGGTGAGCGCAGCGGCGTCGAGCAGGTCGACTTGAATTCCGAGGCGCTGAATCGCTTCGGGAACGAGGTCAATATCGGCGGCGACGTAACCGACATGAAGTTTTTCGGGCACGATGATTGGAAATGCGCGAACGGGAGCGACGGCAGGCTCGCTCCAAAGAAATGTTGGCAGTGATGGAAGCGGCTCGATGCTCGTACGGAAAGTATCTGAGCCACGCTTGGCCCACGCTTTCAATTCGTAATCGCCAGCGGGCAATTTTGCGGAAGGCGTTACAGTGAAGCGGAGCAATTCGTCGGCGCCAGCGGCGAGATTTGTTGGCTGCGCGGCACTGGTGTGCCAGTCGGCGGGAATATCGAGGCCGACATTTAATTGTTGGGCGGCACTGGAATAGGAATGCACGCGGATTAAAACTTCAAACGGCTGATGCGCTGCGCTGGGCGCGTTTGGATTTTCTGCGAGAAGAAATTCGTTGGGCTCGAGGGTGAGTCCGACGGCGGGAGTGACACGCAATTGTTCGGTGATGACTGTTGTGGTCGTGAAGCGTTGCGCTTGGACGATGGTGTCGGAATCAAATCCGTAGCCGTCGATTGTCGAATGTGCGCGCGCTTGTACGAGCGGCGGAGCGAATGGAAACATCCAGTCGGCGCTGCCGTGCGGAGCGGTTGCGTCTTTCGGAAGCGTCACTTGAATTGCGAACGCATCGTTTTGATCTTTTGTCGGCGCGGCGGCCTGCCAGTTAGAGGGCAAAACGAGCGAAGGCGTTGCGAAATCCGCGTTAGGAATATTGTCGCGATGCAACGCTTCGACCCGCACTGTGAAAGTTTCTCCGGCGACGAGATTTGCGCGGTCGGATTGCGCGATCATGCGAACACCTGCGGCGATGGTTAAAGCGTGATCGATGCGGGAGCGTTCGCGCATGAGTTCGTATTCGATGCCCGCTGGAAGCGGAACGTTTCCAGTGACAACCGTTGGTAGGGCTACTGCGCCTTCTGCTTTCTCTACGAGCTTTCCGGCGACCGTCAATTCCCGCGCCGCACGCGGCCAGTCTAGCGCGAGCGCCGCGGCGCGGGCTCGCACGAGTGCCGCATCAACTTCGTTCATAGTGGGCTTAAGAATTGAGAAAGTCGGAAAGCGATCTGCCAATGAAGTGATCGGCTGCGCGATCATTTTCATATCAAGATTTCCGCCGTCGGCGCGTTGAATGGAAGCGGGACGTCGCAGGAATGCAGAATTTGTGAACGCAACAACTCCTTGCGAGCGCTGATTTGCGAATCCGGCGCGGCCGATTTCGCCGTAGGATTCGCCCCACACGGGCGAGATATCATTCACGGGAAGAGTTAGCGTGGCGCCGGAAGCGCCGCGGCCACCTTGCTGCAAAAGCAATCCAACTTTCCATGGGCCAAGGCCATCTTTGAATTGATCGGGATACGCTTTGGGATCGGCGGCAAGCTCGACGGCTTTCGGAGTTAGAAATCCTGAAGCTTGATGATTTCCGTGGCCACCGCGAACTCCACCCCATCCGTTGATGACAATGTCCGGACGAAATGTACGGATTACGCGGACCATGTCGGCAGTTGCGGTGTCTCCCCAGATGTTCAAAGTTTCTTCCATTGTTTTTGAGAAACCAAAATCGGGCGCGCGCGTGAAAAATAATTTTGCGCCGTAGGTTTGCGCGGCGGCGTAAAGTTCGGCGCTGCGAATTACGGCGAGGCGCGGACCTTGTTCCGAGCCGATGGCGTTCTGGCCACCTTCGCCACGAGTGAGCGTCAGCAGCGCAACGTCATCACCAACGCCTCGCGATAAATAGGTGAGCAGCGTGGAAGCTTCGTCATCAGGATGCGCGGTGATGAAGAGAACTCGCGTGGCGACGCGTGCGCGATCGATTGCTTCGATTGCGTCAGGCAAACTTTGGCCATTCGGATCTTTGGCGGGGCGCTGCGCGCGGGACGGAATCGCGCTGAACATCAATATAAGAGCAAGCGTGGATGTTGCCGCCGCGCGGAAAAGTTTCTTGCGTGATGCGCGACGAAATAATTTGCGAGCGGTCATCGCGTCACCTGATCTTTCGCCGGAATTACCGGCGCGCCGAATGGCCATTCGCGGCGCACAAACGCCTGCACCATGTACACGCAAATTCCCGCAGCGATCACGATGAGTCCCCCTATTGCGAAACGTTTTCCTGTGGCAA
>DASYNR010000082.1:0-4835 GCA_036008485.1 Candidatus Acidiferrales bacterium
AGCGGAATCTTCGTCGAGTTCGGCGAATTTCAAAATCCAACTGCCGCTCACGCTCGAAAGATTCGGATTATTAATGTTCAGCGTGTAGATGGTGCGGTCGCCGAGAACTTTCTCCGGCGGCGCGCCGGGTTTCAGGCGTGCGGCCATCGGAACGTCAGAAGTTTTTGCATCCGACGACGCCGGCTTATCGGATGACGGCGCCACCGATCCCGGCGCAACGCGCAGCGGCGAGCGCGAATTCGTTTTCGCGGAATTGCTCAGGCCGGAAACTCCGGGCGAATTTTTCGGATTGCCTCCGCTGACGCTGACTCCCGGAACCACCGAACCATTTCCATTTGCGCCGCCGGCATTGCCGCCGGGGCTGTCGGAATTTCCGCCCGTGCCGCCATTGGTCGGCGCTCCTTTGGCGGCGCCACCGGGCGAGCCCGGCTGAGTTCCTTCCGGAGAAATTGAAACGTTCGCCGAAACATTTCCAGCTGGCAGTGGAGCAGCGGGCATGGCCGGCCCGGGAGAAGCCGAAAGCGCAATGACGTGTTGATTCCCTATTCCAGCGCCAACAATTGTCGGCGCCTCAGCTGATTGCTGCGCGGCGTTGGATTTGCTTGGCGCGCCGACAACCGCGCCGGACGGCAAAGTGAGCGCCGGACGCGCAGGCGCTGCATTGGACGATGCGAAATTAATGTCCGCGATATTTTTTTCCGCGTTGGGAATTTCGGGTGAATCAATTTTCGTGTTGCGCTGCTGGGGCTTCGGCTGCTGCAACAATTTCTCGGAACTAATGTTGCGTTGCGGGCGCGGCGGCTCGGCGGCCCACTGAACTATATTGGGCAGAGCTGGCAAAATTTTCGGCGGCTCCTGCGGCGCGTCGGGACGAATTAGAGTTTGGCGCGGATGATTCGGATGCTTCGGCGCGGAGATGAGAGTTTGCCGGGGATGAAACGCGTCTGCGCCAAGTTTGGCCATTGCCTTTGCCGGATCGCCCGCCGGACCGGGGCGCTTTTTCAAAGTGGCGGGCATAATGAGCGGCAAATCGTTTATCGGACCCGACCAGGAGAGGTCATAATTATCCACCATCGTGGCGCGCGGGCTGCTAAGCAGAAAACTTCCAAACTGAATCAGCACCACAAGCATCGCGGCGTGCCAGACGATCGAGAATGCAATCGAGCGCCGGGGCACATGGCGTTTCACCCAGCAATCGCGGAAGAAACGTCCGCCGCGAAATTCTTTCGGCGCGCGCGGGCCAGAAAGCAATGCACGCAGACTTTCGCTGATGCGGCTGCCGCGCGTTTGCCACGCAACGCTCAGGCGCGGTTCGCGCGGAGCTGTGGCGCGAGGCTTTTGCGCATCCGGCAAAATCGAAATGAAACGCACGGGCATGCTTGTCGATTATACCTGTCCGAAACGATTGCGCACGGCGGATGTAAGAATACTCCGAGTGCGCGAACTGGGCTGTTTTGGTTGGATGCAGCCAACGCGCAGGAGGAGGCTTGCTGTAACGCAGGTATTTTGCCAACATGATGCGGGCCTGCGACACTGATTTGTCCTTGGTAGCACCGACACTCATGCTTGCCCTGAGTTCCGAAGGGCTTGCCCTGAGTTTGTCGAAGGGGCGGTGCGCTGTTCACAATTAAGGATGCGAAATGAATTCTGACGCGAAAACTTGGGCTTCGCGGTTGCCAAGATGGGTATGGATTACCGGCGGCCTCGTGGCGTTGGTCTTGCTAATCGGATTAATCGCGCCACTCTTTATTAACGTAGATAAATTCCGGCCAAGAATCGCGGCGGCAATCGAAGCACAAACCGGACGTCAGGTTACGCTTGGTGCGATTCACGCGCGGCTGTTGCCTTCAGCGCACATAATTGTGGATGGATTTCAGATTTCAAATCCAAAAGATTTCGCGGATGGCCAGCTTTTATCGGCGGATCAAATTCGCGGCGGGCTGACGGTGCTCGCGCTCTTGCGCGGCGATATTCATGTTACGTCGCTGAAACTGGTGCGGCCCAAACTGGTGCTGACGCAGGATGAATTGGGACGCACGAACTATACGTTTCCTGTTGAAGGTGGCTCGCAGAATTCCGGAGGCGCGGCGGGAACCTCGGCAGGCGCTTCCAGCGAATTTTCGCTGGAGGCGATTGATAAGATTTCGCTCGAAGATATGGACGTCACGTTGCAACAAATTCCCAGTCACGGAGCGCCGCCGTTTGTAATGGTGGCCGCGCACAAAGTAAGCGTGAAAATGGGCGATGTGCTCCTGAATGCGAACGCCATAAAGCAATGGAGCGCGGACGCGGATCTCAGCGGCATCTCCATGGAGATGGGCGCGTTCGCAGCGCAGGCGGTATTTAAATCCGGCGACGTGAAGCTCGCGAACGGCACACTGGATGCAAATTTTCGAGTGCAAGTTGGAAAAATCGCGGACGTGAAGGCGACGCTTCATGTGACGGACGTGACGAACGCGCAGCCTACTTTTGATATTTCAACGCCGGAACTGGATGCCGGCGCGCTGCTCGCATCAATTCGGAAAACTCCCGAGATTCATACCGGCGGTAATATTCCCGCCGGGGCTGCAGCGCAGGTGACCGATCAGCTGCTGGCGCAGGGAAAAATTTCGGCCGAGCGCGTTACCTGGGCGCCCTACGCCGGAGGAAATGCCAGCGCGGAAATTCACATCTATGGCGATCGCATGGTGATCATGCCCGCGGTTATGTTCTTGTATGGCGGAACACTGCAACTTTCCGCGCGAACGGATTCGCGGCAGGATCCGGAAAGATATTCCGCGAATCTGCAATTGCGAGGCCTGGATGTGGGCCGAATGCTGGCGTCTGCACCCGGTGGAATGAAGGGAAAAATGACTGGCTTCGCTGACTTCGATATGCAAATGCTTGGCTCAAGCGGAGCAGATTGGCAGAAGACGCTGACCGGAAGCGGAAACTTTTCGATTCGTGACGGAAAATTTCCGGGAGTGAATTTAGCGGGGGCGCTTGGCGCGCTGGCGAAAGTGGCCGGGCTGAATGAAACTTCGTTCAAGAGAGTTGCGGGAGATCTGAGCATTGCCGACGGGCGTGTCTCGACGAAAGAAACGAAAATGGATTCGTCGTCCGGCGTTGTGGAGTTGAGCGGCGGCGTGAATCTGACGGATCAGTCGATGAGTTTTGATGGTAAAGCAACATTGGGCGGCGCGGCGGCAGTGCCGGCTGAAATTATTTCGAGCTTGCTGAGCGCCGCTTCGAGCAAAAATATTTCCGGTGGAATTACCGTGCCGTTTGCCATTGGCGGAACGCTAAGCGATCCGAAGTTCACGCCGGGCAAAGGGATTCCCGGAATTGCGAATACTTCCAGCGATTCAAAGAGCAAGGATCCTGTCCAGGCCGGAATACAAAGCTTGTTCAAGAAGAAACATTAGAATTTCATCGCGCGCAAATCGCTCATGGCTTGCGCGTGATACCTGCCTCGTTCGTGATTTCGATCCCGCGGCTGCGGGAGAGAAATCTCTCTTCGCCTTGCAACGCTGTGTGAATTTTACCAGAGAAGAACTTAGCGTCGGGAAACTCGGCCGGGCGCTCTGGCGTCTATCCAATTGACAACTAGGGGCGGGCGCTGGCTGTGCGATCTGCCAAATGCTGTTCCCCGGAGGCGCAAATGTCGAAAGTCACTGGGCTTGCGATTTGTTGCACAGGTATCGGAGCCGCCCTGATCGCCGCATCGATCGCGCGGCCGCAAGCGCAGCCGGCGCAAAATCTTCCTCCGCTTTCCAGCGAGTACGCGCCAGGTACCATTCCGAATGGAGGCCAAAGCCTTCCCTTCGGAATGTTCCGCGCAATCGCGGGCAAACCATTTCAGGCCGAATACAATTCGCGCCGCGCAATGCCAGGCCTCAATGGAATGCGAGTCCAGGAGATTCACGGCGTCTTCGCTCGGGATTCGCAAGGCCGCATCTTGCGCGAGACGGTCTATCCGCACTCAGACGACGTGAAAGCCACGGGTCGTCAAGGTGATCATTTTTTCGACGTACTCGATTCTGTCACGCATGAAAATATTTCCTGGAACGATGGGCCAGGAAAACTCGTGATGAAGATGTCCGCTCGCGGAGGCCTGCCACAAACCGCGCCGCTAAGCCCATGTGTAGACGGGCACACCGGAACGTTGCCTCAGCGCGCCCGCGGGCAATCCACCACGGTGGAAGATCTGGGCGAGCAAACCATGCAGGGCATCACTGCGCACGGTTGCCGCGTGACGAATCGGCTCACGCAAAGTGCGAACCCGGATTTCCCCGTGCCTTACTCGGTCGTCGATGAAACCTGGATCTCTCCTGATTTGGGCGTTGCGATACTACACACACACACGGAGCGAGACACGGTGGACTTAATCGAGCGGCTCGACAACATCGTACTAGGAGAGCCCGACATGGCGATGTTTACGCCGCCCGAAAACTTTAGGGTCTACGATCAGGAAGCCGATATGGCAAAGGCGCGCGAAATGCAGAAGACTTACGAGATTCCGCTGGGACAGAACGAGCCGTCACCCATCCTGCTCGGCGGCCCGTGGGAGGCTGCCGATCCAATTGTCCCCGGCGCCAGGGTTGGATTCCATTTGTACCTTGAAGCGCGGCGCGACGTGCTTCTGAATGGACGAACGATCGTCGCCCGAGGCGCCGGCACATACACGCAATTCAGTGGAGCGTTTTTTCAGCGCTCGACGGGCAGAGCGCAGGAAGAGGGATTCATCGTGCTCGCGCCGGGAGTCAGCAGCCCGTCCGCGGGACTGACCTGGGATGGCCGGCGCTTGAAGGGCGCGTTCAAACCACGTGGGCGAGGCCAGACGAGCTTTTCGGATC
>DASYNR010000083.1:0-1991 GCA_036008485.1 Candidatus Acidiferrales bacterium
GACGTCGGCGCATCCTTTCCGCATCGCGTTGCATATCACGACGCCTGCCACGCGCTGCGCGAACTTCATCTGAAAAATGAGCCGCGCGAATTGTTGCGCCATGTTCGCAATCTTGAGTTGGTGGAGATGCCGTACAGCGAGGACTGTTGCGGTTTCGGCGGCACGTTCGCCATAAAATTCAATATGATTTCCGGCGCGATGGGAGAAACGAAAGCGGGCAATGCGGAAAAAAGTGGAGCGGAATTTCTAACGTCCACTGACCCAAGCTGCCTTATGCACATTGATGGAATACTTCGCCAGCGGAAATCCAATGTGCGAACAATTCATCTGGCGCAAATTTTGGCGAGCACGACGGACGATGGAGAAAAGCAGTGATGACGACCGCCGCGCAGGATTTTCTTCGTAGCGCTGCGGAAAAATCCGCGAATCTGACGCATCGCAATATCCTGCGCAAAGGAATTGACACTTACAATGCCGCGGTAAGTCGAGGCCTTTCGCGCTTCATGAATTGGGAAGCGGCTCGACAGAAATGCCACGAAGTAAAATTCGAGGCCATCAATCATCTCGATCGCTATCTTTTGGAATTTGAGCAGCATGTGAATGAACGCGGCGGCCACGTTTTCTGGGCGCAAAATGCTGAAGACGCGCGGAAGTACATCACCGATCTGGCCACGCGCCACAACGTTCGCACTATCGTGAAATCAAAATCGATGGTGACGGAAGAAATTCATCTTGCCGCGGCGCTTGAAGCGCAGAACATTAAAGTTTTTGAAACGGACCTCGGCGAATTCATCGTGCAGTTGCGCGGCGAACCGCCCTACCACATCCTAACGCCCGCGATGCACCTTACGCGCGACGATATCGCCGCTCTGTTCAAGGAAAAATTGGGCGATGTGGACACAAACGATCCGGGCGAACTTGTTGCCGCCGCACGCCGCGCTTTGCGCAAAGCGTTTTTTTCCGCGGAAATGGGAATCACCGGCGCAAATTTTCTGGTCGCCGATTCGGGGATGATCGCAATCACGACCAATGAAGGCAACGCCGATCTCGGTGTGAGCCTTCCGAAAATTCACGTGGCAGTTGTGGGCATTGAAAAAGTAATCCCGCGCATGCAGGATCTTGCGCTGTTTTGGCCGATGGTCGCCACGTCCGGCACTGGTCAGCCGATCAGCTGCTACAACACATTAATCGGCGGCCCGCGCGGACCAAACGAGTTCGCCGGCCCGGAAGAATTTCACGTCGTGCTTCTAGATAACGGCCGAACCGATTTGCTTGCCGATCCAGAGCAGCGCGAAGTGCTGCACTGCATCCGCTGCGGCGCGTGCCTGAATGTGTGCCCCGTCTATCGCACCGTCGGTGGACACACTTACGGCACCACATATTCCGGCCCGATCGGAAGCGTTCTCACGCCGCATCTTCGCGGCCTTCACGAATTTAGTCATCTGTCCTACGCATCTTCGCTCTGCGGCGCATGCACTGATGTCTGCCCGGTGAAAATTGATTTGCATCATCACTTGCTGCACAACCGAAGAAATACGGTGAACGCGCATGAGCGCCCCGGCAGCGAAGGCTCCGAATTCAAAATGTTTCGGTGGATAATGCAAAGCCCGGCGCGCCTCGCCGCGTTTGGTGCGATAGGACGCATTTCGATGCGCATGATTTACGCGCTGGGACTGGCCGGAACGCCGCTCGATCCGACGCGCAAATGGACGAAGACGCACGCCGCGCCAAAAATTCCGAGGAGATCGTTCCGCGCCCAATGGAAATCATCACTGGCGGAGAAAAAATAGTGGCGCAAATGGAAAATCCCGGCCGTGAAGCGATACTCTCGCGCATCCGGGCGGCGCTGACAAAACCAGCTGCGCATCATATCGCGAAAACTGACGGCGAAATTTTCTATCCGGTCGGCGATCCACTCCAGCGTTTTCAGAAAGAATGCACAATTAACAATACAGAATGTCTGCTGACAGATTCGCTCGCTGCCAGCGCCG
>DASYNR010000084.1:0-2565 GCA_036008485.1 Candidatus Acidiferrales bacterium
TGGACGAGCCATTGCCTTCCGGGGATTCGCGCGCCGAATTGCTTCCCGCAGTGCAACTGAGCGCCGTAGAAATATTGATGCGCGAACAACGCACGAACCGGTTGGCGCTGGCGATGTCGGAATTGGTCCCAATTTATTGCGAAGTGCTGACGCTAAGATTTGAGGAAGAAATGAAATTGGAGGAAATTGCGGAAGTGCTGAGCATTCCGCTGCCGACTGTGAAGACGCGTTTGCGGCGGGCGCTGGAAGCGATGCGACTGAAATTGGAAAAGCGCTTGCCAGGCGGCGAGTTGCCGGGTTGGGGACAGCAATGAAAAAGGAAACGGATATGAATCAACACGAGAAGATTAGAGAGCAGATGCCGCTGGCCACGGCCGGAGCGCTGGACGACAACGAAGAGCGCGAACTTTCCCGTCATTTGTCGGCGTGCGGCGATTGCTCGGCCGAATTTGAACAGTGGCGCGAGTTGGGCGCAGGGTTGCGAAGAATGCCGACTCCACAAGCGCCTTCGGCGATGGTGGAACGCGTACGAGCGACTTTGATGGCGCAAGTGATGGCGCGAGCGGAGCAGCGGGCGAATCGGAGAACGATGGCGTGGCTGGTGCTATTTGCGTGGACGACGACTTTGGCGACGTGGCCAATATTGCGCTTGATTAGTCAGGGCGCGGAGACATGGCTGAATGTGAGTTTTGTGCATACGTACCACATTTTGATTGGCTTTACGGTTTTGAGTTGGGTGGGCGCGGCGGTAGCAGCTGGAGTGCTAGGCGCGCGGCACCGTTTTGAGAGGAGACTGGCATGAACACTTTCAACGAACAATTTCCGGGAAGTTCTGGAACGAGCATGACGACGGCACCCCGCGGATTCTGGGGGAATCTTGGATTGATTCGTCCCACAGCATGGGTGATTGCTCTTGTGATGTTCTTCGGAATGCAGGCGCTTTTCTGGCTCGCAATTTGGCCGCACACTCATCCCGATGAACTGGAAAAGCTTTCTGACGTGGGAAAGATCTGCTTGCCCATATTGTCAGGCGCGTTTATAGCCGTCTATGTGCTGCTGATTGGATTTGTTTATGTTGACGCGAAACGGCGCGGAATGCGATATGTGATGTGGACCTGGCTCACCGTCTTCGTTCCATATTCTATTGGGATAATTCTTTACTTTGTGCTGCGCGATCCAATGCCGACGCCATGTCCGAAGTGCAACAAACTTTCGGCTGCTTCTTTTACCTTTTGCCCATCCTGCGGCGCGGAATTGATGCGGACCTGCCGCGTGTGTCACAAGAAACTTGGCGTGGGTTGGGTGAATTGCGCTTATTGCGGCTCGTCGTTGACGGCACAGTCCCAGAGTTCAGCGCCGACGGCGTCTGCGTAAAAAATACTAGCGGAAGAGTTTGGAAAACGAACCCTGGAGCTGGGATGCTCCAGGGTTTTGTTTTTATATGCGACTTGAACTACAGCAATTGCGTCCTGTGCTAGCATTAATTTTATGGAACGAGACGTTTTTATTGTTAGCGCGGCGCGGACGCCGATTGGGAAATTTGGCGGATCGCTGGCCGGCATGACTGCCGCGGATTTGGGCGTGCATGTGGTGCGAGCGGCGGTGGAGCGCGCGTTTGGCGCTGCTCCGCCTGAACGCGTGCCGGGAGAACCGGCTGGCGACGCGGTGAAAACGTGGAGCACAGTGCATGACTGGCGCGTTGATGAGTTGATATTTGGAAACGCGCGTCCGGCGGGAGTGGGGCCGAATCTGGCGCGGCAAATTGCGTGGCGTTCGGGATTGGGCGATGACGTGCCTGCGTTCACGGTGAACATGGCGTGCGCTTCAGGATTGCGCGCGATTTTGTTGGGATGGCAGCAAATAAAATTAGGCGAAGCGGAAATAATTGTGGCGGGCGGAGCGGAGTCCATGAGCCGCGTGCCGTTTCTGGTGGAAGCCCGCTGGGGATTCCGCCTGGGAAATCAGCCGCTGGTGGATGCAATGTATCGCGATGGATTCATGTGTCCGATGGCGAAGATGCTGATGGGCGAAACGGCAGAATTGCTGGCGGAGAAATATAAAATTTCCCGCGAGGAACAGGATCAGTTCGCGCTGACGAGTCAGCAGCGTGCGGTAGCGGCGGCGGCCGCTGGAAAATTTCGCGACGAGATTGCGCCGGTTTCGCAGACGGACAAAAAAGGCAAAGCTGTTTTATTTGATACGGATGAGCACGTGCGCGTGGAAACCACTTTGGAATCATTGGCGAAGCTGCCGCCGGTGTTTTCTAAGACAGGGACGATCACCGCGGGAAATTCCAGCGGAATTACGGATGGCGCATCGGCTGTGGTGTTGATGAGCGGCGAGCGCATGCGCGAATTGGGACTGACGCCGCTGGCGCGAATTCACGACGCGACGGTGGCGGCGGTTGATCCGCGCGAAATGGGTATTGGGCCGGTGCCTGCAATTCGCAAATTGGAGCAGCGCACGGGATGGAAACTGTCTGACTATTCCGCGATTGAATTGAATGAAGCGTTTGCAGCGCAGGTGATTGCGTGCGATCGCGAGTTGGGATTCGATCGCGCGCGG
>DASYNR010000085.1:0-8913 GCA_036008485.1 Candidatus Acidiferrales bacterium
CGTTCGCAACTCGGATGCGCATTGGCGGCGAGTAGCAACGCCGAACATGTGCCGTAAGCCGTATTGCAGCAGAGGAACGCTTCGCGTCGCTCGTTATGGACGTTCGCCGCGTTCGCGCTGGATAATGGGCGCTGCAAACGATCTCGCGTTCGTGTGCATTCAGTTTCAGCGGGGGAGCAATGAGACGTTCCGATTTGTTGCAGCACTCTGAAAAGCATCATACCGGCCGCACCACTCAAATTGTTTTCGGCGAGCGGCAGCACTTATTGCGCGTGCTCGATTCAATCGAAAATACAAATGTGTCTCGTCCTCGCTTTGAGCAGGAACGCCGGACACTCGAACAATTAATTCATGGACGTACGCAGGAACTGAATTCTGTCAACGACGACTGGGATTTGAAAGTGGGTATGTTGTTGAGCGCCGACGCCAAGCCGGAACTTCTCGAAAAACTCGCACGCGAAGCTCCTGAGCATGATTATTATTTGCTGCGTCTGATTAGCGAGCATCCGCGCGTCACCGCGAAAACGCTTGCGAAGCTCGCGAAGCATCCTTACGCCGCGATTCGAGAAAATGTGGCGCGCCATCCGAATGCGGATTCCGCAACGCTCAGTGCGCTTGCGAAAGATCGCAGTCAACCGCTGTGGTATTTGGTTGCGTTCAATCCAAATACGCCTGCCACCCTGCGCAGCAAATTGCAGGATCGTTTGCGCAAACTCGGCCAAACAACCGCGTCCGCTAAATAAAAATTCTTTCGCACATCAAACTGGCGCTGTGAAAGCGTAGAATGTCGGCATGCCTGAAGAGACACGCCACGACCATTCTGCGCAGCGCGAAGTCGTTGAACGCCACGACGACGCCGCGCATCTGAAGATTCCCGCGTCATTTAATATCACGGACTATTTTCTCTACGTCCCCGCGCTAGCGCATCCCGGACGCCCAGCAATTCTCGGCGAGCCTGCGCCAGTAAGTTACGGCGAACTCGCCAGTCTGACTAGACGCGTTTCGCTGGCGCTCTCGCGAGAGGGAATTGCGCCCGCCGAGCGCGTGCTGATCGTTCTGCCGGACTCCGTGGAATTTATCGCCGCGTTTATGGGCGTCGTCGGAATCGGCGCGGTAGCCGTGCCGGTAAATCCCATGGCGCGCGAATCCGATTACGCCCATTACCTCCGCGATTCCGGCGCGCGCCTTGCCATCGTTCATGAATCTGCGCTCGCGGAATTTATTCCTGCCGCAAAAGGATTTCGCGCAAGCTCGATTGTTGTCGTCGGCGAAAGTCCTTCTGGAGTAAAAGGCGCCGTGCCCGCCGGAAGTCTGCGCTGGCAAAAATGGCTGCCCGCAAGCGCCGAACACAAAGCCACGCGCAACACTCTCTCCACGGATACGGCATTTTTCCTTTACACCTCAGGCAGCGGAGGAACTCCGAAGGCCGCCGTTCATCAGCACAAGGACATGCTGGTAACTTCCAAAAGTTTTGCGCACGGAATTCTTGGCATCAACGCGCAAGACCGCACCTATTCCGTCTCGAAATTATTTTTCGCGTATGGACTCGGCAACGGAATGTACTTCCCATTTTCAGCCGGCGCTGGCACGGTGCTCGATCCCGAACGCCCCAAGCCCGAGCGTACCGCCGCATTATTGGTGACATACCGGCCAACAATTTTCTTCGCCGTCCCGACATTTTATTCCGCGCTGCTGCGTGCCGCGGACGAAGGCCTGCCGATTGATTTTTCTTCCGTGCGTCTCGCCGTTTCAGCCGGCGAGCGCCTACCGCCGGAAATTCTGGAAAAATTCAAAGCTCGATTCGGACTGGAAATATTAGACGCCATCGGCTCCACAGAAATGTTGCACATGTTTTTGTCGCCCGAGGTTGGACGCAGCCGCCCCGGAAGCTGCGGATTTCCCGTTCCCGGCTATGAAGCAAAAATTGTGGACGACGAAGGCGCTCCGCTTCCGCAAGGCGAAATTGGAAATTTGTGGGTGAAAGGCTCCAGCGCATTTTCGGAATACTGGAATATTCCGGAGCTAACCAAGCGGACAAAAATCGACGGATGGGTAGTAACAGGCGACAAGTTCTTCACCGACGCCGACGGCTATTACCACTACTGCGGCCGCTCCGACGACATGATGAAAGTTTCCGGCATGTGGGTTGCGCCCACCGAAGTGGAAAACGCGCTGCTCGGTCATCCAAGCGTTGCCGAAGCCGCCGTCGTTGCAATTATCGAATCAAATGGACTCACGCGTCCCCTGGCATTTGTCGTAATCCCGCCAGATGTCGCTCCAACCGACGCGCTCGCCGAAGATCTGCGCCAATTCGTCCGAGGGAAGCTAGCAGGGTACAAGTGTCCTGCGGAAATTAAATTTCTTGACGCGCTGCCGAAGACCGCCACGGGGAAAATTCAACGCTTCCGTCTCCGAAGCGGCTCATCGGACCAGTCCAATACGCCATAGACAAATTGGCTCTTTACAGGCCATAATAGTGGTGTAAATTGGCCCAGTCGAAAGAGCCAATGCTGCCACTACAATTACAGCTCGAAAGCCACATTCCTCTCTACGTACAACTGCGCGATCAGGTCCGCGCGCTGGTTCATGGCGGAAATCTGCGCGTTGGTGACCGCATCCCGGCCACGCGCGAACTCGCGGTCCAGTTGGGCGTTCACCGCACCACGGTTGCCAACGCTTACGCGGAACTCGAATCCGAAGGCCTTATTCGCGGACATGTTGGCCGCGGCACATTCATCTGCGGTGAATCCAATATCACAAAAATTACTCCTGCGCCGCCTTCGTTGAATGGCGGCGGTGGCGTTCGTTGGGAATCGCTTTTCGCCGACGAACGCGGCGAAGAATTGCTCAGCCGCCTTACGCAACCCGCCACGGCGGACAGCATTTCATTCGTTGCCGCGCGTCCTGATAGCAGACTTTTTCCCGTCGCCGAACTCGCTCAGTGTTGCCAGACAGTCATGAAGCGCGAAGGCGCCGAGATTCTCCAGCTCGGTCCGTCCGACGGATATCCTCCGCTGAAGAATGCGCTGATTGAATTGCTGCGTAGTGAAGGTGTAGTTGTTAAGGATGAGAATCTCGTAATCACCGGCGGATGCCAGCAGGCTCTCGATCTACTTTGCAAAGCATTTCTGCGTCCCGGCGATTCCGTCCTGCTCGAAAATCCAACGTATCCCGGCGCGATCGCAATTTTCGCCGCCGCGCGCGTTCGCTGCCTCGCCGTTCCAGTGCACACGGACGTTCAGCCCGGCTCAACTCCCGGAGTGGACCTTGCCGCGCTCGAGGCCACGCTTCTCTCGAATCGAATTAAGTTAATGGTGCTGACTCCTGACTTTCACAATCCGACCGGCACAACTTTGCCGATCGCAGCGCGCAGACGCCTGCTCGAAATTGCCGCGCGCTATCAGGTGCCCATCGTAGAAGATCATATTTACGCGCGTCTCCACGCCGAAGGCGAACGCATGCCTCCGCTGAAACAATTGGATCGCGCAAATCTTGTAATTCAAGTGGATAGTTTCTCTAAATTAGGTTTTCCCGGCCTTCGTGTCGGATGGTGCATCGCGCCTGCAAGTGTCATCGAGCGCCTGCGTCTCGTGAAGCAAACTACGGACCTGCACACTGACCAACTCGCGCAAGCAATTCTCGCTGAGTTTATGCGTCGCGGATTGCTCGCGAAACACATCGCCAAAATGCGCAAAGCATATTTAAAGCGCCTGAACGCAATGCAGTCCGCGCTCACCAAACACATGCCCGAAGAAACGAAGTGGACGCGCCCGTCTGGAGGAATGTGTTTATGGGTTGAGCTTCCGCCCGGATTTGATTCCAGTGAATTGTTGATTCACATTCGCGAGCGCGGCGTTCTTTTCGCGCCCGGCAGATATTTTTATTTGCAGAATCCCCAGCCCAACACGCTGCGCCTCAGTTTCAGCAACGTGGACGAAAAAGAAATCGCCCGCGGCATCGCAACTTTTGCCGACGTCCTAAAGCAAGAAATGCGCAAGCGCCAGCGCGGATCGCGAAGAGTAGAAGGCGCGCGCGTGGCACTGGTATGAGCGACGCTGTCAACGCATCAAGGGTCCGGAAGTTTCCCGCGAAGCCTGACAACGTCTGCTTCGGTTGCGGTGGCGCAAATACAGCGGGAATGAAATTGGAATTTGAAGCCGATCTAGAAACCGGCCGCGTCACCGGACGTTTCAAAATCGGAAAAGATTTTCAGGGCAGCATGGGAATGTTGCATGGCGGAATCACCGCGCTCTTGATGGACGAAGCGATGGGAAAAGTTTGCGCTCTCAGCAACGTTCGCGCCGTCACAGCCGAACTGTCCGTAAAATATCTAAGGCCGATACAGGTCGACCAGGAAATTGTTGTTGAAGCATTTCAAGTGAAGCGCGAAGGCCGGGACATGTATCATGAAGGAACGATTTCCAACACTGCAGGCAAAGTGCTCGCGCGGGGTTTGGGGCGCTTCGTGGTGATCAATCCCGAAGATTTTCCAAAGCGAGATTCGTAGCCGGAGCATCAAACGAACACGGGCAACTAAAGATTTTGGATCACATCAATCGATACAATTTGAAGGAGAATGAAATGGCGAAGGCAAATGGACGCAGCAACGGAAAAAATAATGGCAAGCCGAACGGCAAACCTCGCGTGCAACCTGAGACGCGCGCTCTCGGCGAAGTCGTCGAAGTTTCGCGCGTCTCGGACCACACTCCGGATACCGGCGCGAACCTCTGGCGCGTAAAAGTCGGTCTCGCCGAAATGCTCAAAGGCGGCGTCATCATGGACGTCACCAATGTTGAGCAAGCCGAGATCGCCGAGAAAGCCGGAGCTTGCGCCGTGATGGCGCTCGAGCGCGTTCCTTCCGACATCCGCAAAGAAGGCGGCGTCGCGCGCATGGCCTCCACAAAAATTATTCGCGAAATTATGGATACCGTCAGCATTCCGGTGATGGCCAAAGTTCGCATCGGACATTTTGCTGAAGCGCAAGTTCTGCAAGCACTCGAAGTGGATTTCATCGACGAGAGCGAAGTTCTCACCCCCGCCGATGAAGAAAATCATGTGTGGAAACATGACTTCCGTGTTCCGTTCGTTTGCGGCGCGCGCAATCTTGGCGAAGCGTTGCGTCGAATTGCCGAAGGCGCGGCGATGATCCGCACCAAAGGTGAAGCAGGTTCCGGAAATATTGTTGAGGCCGTGCGCCACATTCGCGCCATCGTCAGCGAAATGCGCCGCCTCACAACTCTTCGCGGCGATGAACTCGTCCGCGTCTCGAAAGATTTGGGCGCTCCTCTGGATTTAATTCGTCAAATCGCCGAAACCGGAAAGCTTCCTGTTCCAAATTTTTCCGCGGGCGGCATCGCAACTCCAGCGGACGCTGCACTCGTTCGCCAACTCGGCGCGGAAGCCGTTTTCGTCGGTTCCGGAATTTTCAAATCAGCGGATCCCGCGGTTCGCGCGAAAGCAATTGTGAAAGCGGCCACACATTTCAATGATCCCAAGGCCGTCCTCGAAGCCAGCGAAGAACTCGGCGAAGCCATGAAGGGCCTCGACATCCGCCAGATGGATGAAAAAGATATGCTCCAAACTCGCGGCTGGTAAGACAGTGGCTGAACTTCAAAACTGAAATTGAAAAATAATTGGTGTCCAATGAAAGTCGGCATCCTTGCAGTACAAGGAGACTATGAAGCACACGCGTCCGCGCTAAAACGCGCTGGTGCGGAAGCAACATTCGTCCGCACCGCCGCCGACATGCAGGGAATTGACGCGCTAATTCTCCCCGGCGGCGAGAGCAGCACGCAGCTCCAATTTCTTCAGGAAGAAAAACTCGATAACGCCATCACAGATTTCGCGCACAACGGCGGCGCAATTCTCGGTACTTGTGCCGGTGCAATTCTTCTCGCGCGCGAAGTTCATGGCCCGCCTCAGAAATCCCTGAATCTCCTAGACGTTGTCATCGAGCGCAACGCCTACGGCCGCCAGCTGGCCAGTCATGTTACGCAGGAACCATCAAAGCTCAGCGATCGCCCGATAGAAATGGTTTTCATTCGCGCTCCAATTATCGAAAAATTGGGCGGTAAAGTAGAAGTCCTCGCCAAGTCCGAAGGTCATCCCGTTCTCGTCCAACAGGGCCGCATCCTCGCCGCAACATTTCATCCGGAGTTGACTTCCGACTCCACTATCCACGAGTATCTTCTTCGCGTAGCACGGAACGGAAGATAAAACGCCAAATAAAACGGAAGACAATTTGAATCCTGCAAAACGCTATCGGGTCCTTTTCGTCTGCCTGGGAAATTCTTGCCGCAGTCCCATGGCTGAAGCCATTGCTCGCCAAACCGCGTCGGACGTGATCGTTGCCGCCAGCGCAGGCACAATGGCGCTCGGCTTCGTCGCTCCGCCAACACTTCGCGTCCTCGAAGACCGCGGCATAAATGTCGCGGGACTCAGCTCGAAGCCCATCACTAGAGAAACGCGCAGCAACGCGGAGATCATCATTAATATGACGGGCGCTCCCGCGAATCGCGTTTTTCCCGCTGAAGAATCGAAGACGGAAGATTGGCTCGTCACCGATCCATACGGCGAACGCGTCGAAGCCTATCGCGACACGTACGATGAAATCGAAGCGCGCATGACCGAGTTTGCCGCGCGGCTCCGCGCCAAGCGAACCTCAGCAACCGAATCGCCGGCTCGCGGAAAATAAAAGGAGAAATTGTGCGGCGCGAAATCACCAGCGTTTCTCAGGAAGATTATCTGAAAGCAATCTGGGAAATGCTCGAAGAGGAAGAAATTCCCATCAGCGCTCGCGTTGCCGAGCAGCTCGGCGTCACTCCGCCCGCAGTCACCGCCGCGCTCAAGCGTATGACCCGCGACGATTATCTCCGCATTGATCGCAACGGACGCATCCGCCTCACCGCGAAGGGACGCGGCATCGCGCAACATCTTGCGCTGCGTCACCAGCTCGCCGAAAAACTTCTCACCGAAATTATTGGCCTCGATTGGGCCAAAGCGCATGACGAAGCCGAGCGCCTCGAACACGCCATTTCTCCCGAAGTCGAAGCGTTGCTTCTTGCGCGTTTCGGCGCCGAAGGAACTTGTCCGCACGGCGTTCCACTTTTTGGCGGACTAGCAAAACTCCGCCGCCGCGATGGCGCCGTCCAACTCAGCGAAATCACTGCCGGCTCGACCGTAGAAATTCTTTGCGTATACGAACGCGATCCGAAATTTCTTCTATTCCTCGCAGGACTAAAATTAAAACCCGGCGTTCGTCTCCGCGTGGTCCGCCGCGAATACGACCAAACCATGCTGCTGAACGTGAATGGAAAGAAAATCCATCTTGGCGCGCCAGCCACCAGCCGCATCTGGGTACGAAAATTGGCTGCCTAGAAGGCTGCTAAGCTTCGCAATTCCAGTCATATGCTCTTGTAAGCCGAGTATTCGCAGCGATTTGCCTCGCCACATTCATGCCACACCACGCCTTTTGACTCCCGCTCACGAAGCATCTATTTTTGCGCTACGACGACCATCAATCGGCCGCGCTCCGGTGGATTGCACGGCGTCGCGAATTCAATGAGGTCATTCATGTCTCGAAAGATTAGTTTCGCAATCGCTTGCCTGTCACTTCTCTTGGTGTGTGCCGTGCCCTCTCACGCGGATGATTGGAGAAGTTTACGAAGGCCGTTAGGCGTCTACGCGAAGGTTGATATCGAGACCGCGATAAATGCATATCCGGGGCCAGCTTCGCCAACTTCAGCCGAACTGCATTTTTATATTCGCCAGCTTATTGCTGGTCTGTTAGCCGATCCTGCTGTCTCAGGAATCACGGTGGGCCAGCACTGGGACAACATCCAGCTCTCCGACCCGCTCTGCATTTTTGAGCGTTCCTGTTTAGGCGGTTTCGATGGATACGATTGGAGCTACTTGGACGACGCATTCGAGGTCGCAAACTTTGCTCGCAAACCAGTCCAACTCAGCATCACGCCCGGCTTTGATTCGCCGAAATGGCTATTGGCGAAAATTCCGTCCTGTGACGGGCTTTTTCCTCTCGCCACGGGATCCGCTCCGGACGATTGTGGCACTGTTACCTTTGTCGACTTCCCGGAACAAGCGCGCTCCGATGGCACCGTACTTCCGCTCCCCTGGAATCCCGTCTACAAAGAGGCGTGGTGGGATTTCCTGGTGCATCTCAACGCTAGATATAATTTTAATCCCGCATTTGTTTCTTTCGCTGTCGGCGGGCCGGTCGGCGCGTCGCCTGAAATTATTCTTCCGACCACGCAGAACACGCCCGATCCACAACCATCGAATCTGACGGTAGACGAGACCTGGGCCGCGCTGATCAACCATTCCTTTCCGACCAATGATAGTTACCAGCACTCCGATCAAGTGTTCATTGACGAATGGAAGGAAGCGATTGACGTGCACGAGAGAATTTTTGCGGGCTTGACGCTGATCGTAAATCCTGACGAGGGAACCGACTTGCCCGAATTCACCGGGTTTCCTGAAGTAATGCCGCATCCCGATAACACTTTGTTCAGCGTAGATTGCGCCGGTGCAATCGCCGGCACTGACCATGACTTCAGGTCCTGCGAAGCGAAAACAGAAATCCTGTCTTACTTCATCACCGTGTCCGGTCCAAACGGAAAGGCTACGCAAGTCGGTGGATTGACTGCCACGAGTCCAAGAATGCCCGGTAACATCGGCATTTCCGGAGTTAGAGTTCTCACGTCACTTATGCCGCCGCCGTCGCCTGCGTTTCTCGGTGGGGCCGAATTTGATTTTCCCGTAACAAGCGTGCACATTCAGGAAGAAGGGTGTCCCAATTATCCAGCGAATTGCGACAATCTTACCGTTGAAGAGGCTGCGTACAATGTTCTGAATGACTTTTTCTACGGAACTCCGCAAGCCGCGTCGTTCGACGGC
>DASYNR010000086.1:0-7600 GCA_036008485.1 Candidatus Acidiferrales bacterium
TGCGAGTCGGGATCCACTCTCGACTCGCATATTTTTTTGCGGTAGCCTGCGCACATGGATATCGAATGGATCCGGCAGCACTGCCTTTCTCATCCCCACACCACCGAACAAATCCAGTGGGGCAATGATCTGCTTTTCAAAGTCGGCGGCAAAATGTTTGCAGGAATGCCGCTGGAACCCGCACGCGTATGGCTTACCTTAAAAGCTGATCCAGAAGAATTCCCAGAATTAATTGAACGACAAGGAATAATTCCCGCCCCATATCTTGCGCGCGCGAAATGGATCGCAATTGAAAACGAGCGTGCGTTGCCGCGCACCGAAGTGTTTCGGCTGGTGAGCAAATCCTATGAAATGGTTTTCGCAAATTTGACGAAGAAACTACAAGCCGAATTGACCGCAGACAAAAAGCCGAAGCATGCCGCCATTCGCAAGAAGCGCCGCCGCTAATGTCCGGGGTGCCCCACACGACGGTTTTTCGTGTGGGGGTTTTGACGTCGCCCCATTTCGGACGTAATGCCAAAGATTACGCGTCAAGAAAGGCCCACGAAAATCCTCTGCGACTTCCTAATCGAAACCTACGACACCGAACGCCTGAAAGCGCCCGTCACCGAACGGCCCGGGCAGGAATGACGGCAAATCGAAATTTCGCTTCCCGCCGCCAGCCAACATTCTTTTGCAATTCGCCGCCGCTGATTTTCCGACAGCGCCTTCCAGCTAATTTTCTGAAGGCCTCTCGACGTGGTCAATCACAATGTAATCAACTGGGCCCTTTCCAGGCTCCAGTTTCAACCCGAGCTGTTTTTGAATCGCCGCGAGCTGAGCTGGATTGATTAGACGCCGACGCAATTCAGCCTGGCGTTCTTCCACACTCATATCGGACAAACGCTGGACCGGGGGCGGGTCATCCGGCGAGAACCATCGCACCGTGAAATTATACTTGCCCGTGAGTCCGGTCTTATCCAGGATTGGGCGGTCATCGCCCGTGTCATATGTCATGATCTCCACTAGCTCGACAATGGGAATGCCTACACCTATTAATGTTCTCTTCCCATTATCGTCAGTATTCCGCAAGTCCGTTACTCCCGCGGGGAACTTGGTTCCGTCTGGCGAATCAAACGCAGGCATTACCTCCCCAGGCTTTGTCTCTTGAAGTCCAGTGCCATTTCTTGCGACCACCAGAAAATATACTGGAACCTCTTTAGTTTCGTGGTGGAATGTTAGTTTGAAACGATCCGCCAACAGCACCTGAAGCATGTGCTGCCGCGCAAGGATTCGGTCATGTGGGCTGAGTTTCTGGAGCGCATCCACTTTAGAGCCGTCCATTTTCGCATCGATTTCGTATGCTGCAGAATCGTACCAACTCGGCGCTCCTTGGACTTGAAAGTGGTGGGTCCCAAATGCCAATTGAACGAGATCACGCAGTGTGGCATGTCCATCGATGAACCCATCAGGCGTCTCCGGCGGGGATAGCATTGCTCCGCCTCTGCCTCCTCCGCCCGGTTTCCATGGCTTGACTGACACAACGTCGTAGGCAAACCCAGCTGTATTGGCGGTGGTGTCATCGTTTTTGCTCTGGGACTGCGCGTGACCCGGTGCCGCATATCGAGCCCGACTGATTTGAGCGCTGATCACCCCCGCAAATATCGGCATGGCGAGAGTTACGATCGCCGCGATGGAGAGCACCGCTTTTCTTGCAAGTGTCATTTCGCCTCCCACTCGTCCTGCCACGATTGCGCGGATTCGTCTCTTTAGGTCGGAACCGGATACGCCAGACACGCATCGTAGTGGCGATTCGATGTAAAGCTTGCAGACATTGAGGATCGCTTCGGCGTAGACCTGTGGGTCTTCGGCGATGCGGATCACCGCCTCGTCGCAGGCACGTTCTCTTTCGGCCACCAGCTGCGTTCGGATCCACCAGACGAACGGATGGAACCAGAAAACTGTTTCGACCACCATGTGAATCGCGGCCGTCAGATTGTCTCTGCGCTGGACGTGGCACATCTCGTGAGCGAGGACGGCCTTGAATTGTGCGGGCGTCAAGCGGCCGGCAATTCCTTCGGGAAGAAGCAGGACAGGTTTGAAAATTCCGAAAATGCCGGGTTCCATACGCGCCGCAGAGGACAGCACGGGGATAGACAGGCCAAGCGGCAACGGTGTGGCGGAACGCTTGATTGCGCGAATTTGCCGCAGCGACCGGAGCCAGACAATCAGGGCGACGATTGCGCCGGTGAGCCATGTGGCGAGAAGGATTAGTGGGACAGCGCTGGATGCATGAGGCAACGGAGTCGCGCTGGATGTCTCCGTGAAAGTTGCGAAAGGCTGGCCGATTTGATTGATCGCGTTGGCGAATTGCGGTTGCGTGACTATTGGTGCCGAGTGCCATGCAAATCTATTTCCGATGCTGACGAGGAGCGAGAAGGGAATTAAGAATTTCACTGACGCCGCGAACCAAATCCAATAGCGCACGGAGGCGCGATTCTTTCTGAGTACCAGTGCGAGCAGCCACGCTGCGATGGCGAAGAGAGTTGATTGCCAGAGATGGTTCGCTAGAGGCGACAGATCCGTGAGAGTCATTTTGATTTGTCCTTTCGCGGCTGCTTGCGGAGAGACTTTTCAATTTCCTGAATGTCTTTCAAGGTTAGCTCGTCGGCTTCTACCAAGTGAGCCATCACTAATTTGGCGCGGCCGCCCAGGAGGGCGAGCAGATCGTTGATTAAGTTCCCTTGCGCTTCTTTGCGGGAGATGGCGGCTTCAAAAATATTGGCGTTGCTGATTCGTTTGACGCAACGGAGAGCCTTCTTCCCTTCCAGGCGATAGACGGTGGTTTGGACCGTTGTGTACGCTGGGCGATTTTTTGCCGGGAAAGTTTCCTGGATTTCGCGGACCGAGCAGTCACCTTTGGTCCAGAGCGCTTCCATGATTTGGAGTTCCAGTTTGGTTAGCTTTGGTTGGTGCATGCGCTTAGCCACCTTTCGCGGCGTTCACGCTACTATAGGTATAGTCCGAATGCAAACGGAAATTGTTTTGGACCGGATTTGCCGGCTTACCAAGAGGAGGCAGGAAAATAAATCGCAGACGAGCTTCAGAAGCGCGGTTTCAGGAGCGAGCTACAAACAGAGTTCAGAATCCCGGCGCGCCGCTAGCCGCAGGCCGAGGTTCCGGTGGCGGCGTTACCGATCCAAATCGCAGCCGCTCGAAATACGCCTGACCAAGTGACATCACGCCCGTGTACAAATATCCCCACACAAAAAGCAGCAGGAATGGAATCGTTGCGTAATTTTCATTCTTGAATGCGTAGAAAACTGTAGCGGCGAAATAAAGTCCCAGGCCAATTTCCGCATACGGCAGCCAGCCGCCGCGATTCCGGTAGGAAAGTATGCTCCAGCTTCCCTTCTGATTCTTTGCGGCTCCGGATACTTTCGCGTCTTCCTGAGCGGCGTCGCTTCCGGGAATATTCGCAAGCGTCGCCCGTGCGGCCGCCATGTTGTATTTCGGCGTGCGCACGAATTCGGATTTCTTTCCCCACAGCGCTTCAATTACCGCCACCGCATTGCGGATGGAAATGCCAATGCCAATGGCCATCACAAACGGCATATACAAGAATGTTTTCTTCCAGGATTTCGGATGCAAATTGCGCTGCGCCACCAGATAAAAACTAGAAATGGAACATGTGGATGCGAGGAATAGCGGCAGGTCAATCACCAGCATTTGAAATGTGCCCTGATAAAATCGCACGATCATCGCCGGCAGCAGCATCGTGGAAAGCAATACCATCAGTGGATAGCTGATGTTCGCCGTCAGATGGAAAAATGCTTCGGCCTTTACGTGAATCGGCTCATCGGAACGCATCACGCGCGGCAAAATCTTCTTGGCCGTCTGCATCAAACCCTTGGCCCAACGCGCTTGCTGCGATTTGAAAGAATTCATTTCCACGGGCAATTCTGAAGCGCACTCAATGTCAGGCAGATAAAGGAAATGCCATCCCTTCAATTGTGCGCGATACGAAAGATCGGTGTCTTCCGTGAGCGTATCGTGCTGCCAGCCACCGGCGTCTTCAATCGCGGTGCGCCGCCACACTCCCGCGGTGCCATTGAAATTAAAAAATGATCCGCGGCGTGATCGCGCGCCATGCTCGATCACAAAATGTCCGTCCAATAAAATGTGCTCGACCTGAGTGAGCAGCGAATAATCCGCGTTCAGATAAGTCCAACGCGTCTGCACCATCGCAATTTCTTTGTTTGTGAAATACGGCAGCGTGCGCCGCAGAAAATCCGGCGCAGGCAAGAAGTCGGCGTCGAAAATTGCCACGTATTCGCCCTTAGCAACTTTCAATCCTTCCGCGAGCGCGCCGGCCTTATAGCCTTCGCGATTCGTGCGATGCAAATACGAAATCGGCATGCCCAGCGCCTGAAAACGTTCCACGCATGCACGCGCAATCGCGCAAGTTTCATCAGTGGAATCGTCCAGCACCTGCACGTCCAGCAATTCCGGCGGATAGTCAAAATGCGAAACCGCTTCCACCAGCCGCTCAATCACGTAGCGCTCGTTATAAATCGGCAACTGCACGGTCACGCGCGGCCATTCGGAAACTTCCGGCGGCGGCCCCGGTACATTCTGCCGGTATTTGTAATAGTTGTAGACCATCACGTAGCGATGCATTCCATAAAGCGCCAGCACCACCAGCACAATAAAATACGGAATCATGATCGCCAGATCGAACCCGTTCAGTTGATACATTCCGCGAAATGGATTGGTGTGCGGATCAGTCTGCGTATGCCAATACTTCGAGAATGGATTCTGCAGGATCCAGAAGATTGCCGCGAAATTTGTGATGGCAGTCACGGTTCGATATTCAGATGAAATTCGTCATTGAAGTGTCGCTTGAAGCTTCCCGCGCTGGCACAAGTGGGGGCTGGCTCCGGCGCCGGAGTACGAAAGCAACACCATTATAAGGCGCTGGTTGGGGGTGTCAACGGCGAGAACGCCAGCAGCCAGAAGTCAAGGATGACCATTCCCGGGTGAAAGCGTAATCTCAACTTTAAGTGCAATCGTCCATGTGCCGCCGTTCCTTTTAAGTAGATACAAGGTCCCAGAGCCGGCGACATGATCTACGCCGACCGAAACATGAAGAAATGCAAGGGTCTTGTCAGAATTAAACCCAACGCGGGAAAACGTGACAATCAGCGCGTCCCCACCGTACTTTTTGTGAAACTCATCCGAACCCGTTTGGAAAAGCCTGTCTTCCTCGGCTTTGGAAATAAAGTTGAGATTCTTGACGCCGCCAAAATGCCCGATCAGGCAACTCGAGTCATTCTTTGAATTAAAATCAGATGGCATCTCGCTAGGAATTTCGTGCTTCCCTATCTTGAGAATTTGAATGTTCTTATCCATGTCCACGTCGTTCGCGTTGGTCTCGGTTACCAGAACCGTTTTAACTTGAGGAATTGACTTGTCTTTCAGGAACCCAGCGAAAACCTCGATCTCGTCTTTCGGAACTTTACAGACCGAATCCTGAGGAACATTTCCGTTAGCAGTTTGAGCCTCGATGGCACCTTGAGCGAGAGCTACAATTACCATCGCTAGCGCGGCAGAAAATATTCGATATTTCACAGGCCCAATCTACACCATCCGGTCGGACAGATGCCAACTCTAATGTTTTCAATGTCTTCGCCGTGATCTACTCATGTCCCAAATTCGGCCAAATGGCTTTAAGGCGCACCCCCCTACCCCCCTCATTTTGCGATGTATATGCAAATAAAGGGCTTACAGCGATCTGTGGGTGATCGTTATGCAAATAAAGGACTTAGCAGAAAATCGTAGGGGCCACCCTCAGGTCGCCCTGGGGTATTCTAGGTGTTATCTTCTCTGATCTTCCTCAAATCTATTCTCAGCGCACTCTGCGTCTCTGCGTTGAGGGCTTTTTCCTGTTTTTTCTATCCCCAAAAACTGCATTATAATGCACTTTTCGTCAAAAACCCGCTCCAACATGCATTATAATGCACTTTTTGAAGCGCTCTACGGTATCAGCACAATTTTCCCGTACGCACCCGGCTCCATCACTTCCTTGTGCGCTTGCACAGCATCTGCCAGCGGCAATTCTTTCCCCACCACCGGATTCAAACTTTCGTTGGTCAGCCCTGCGTGAATCGCCGCGTGAATTTCAGACATTTCTTCCGCCGGCACAATCCACATCATCACCGCAAAAATCGCGCCCTCGCGCTGCATTAAATCCCGTGGAGTAATTTGAACATCGCCTCGGCTTCCAACAATCACAACCCGTCCGCGCAACGCCAACATTTTCAAATCGTTCCCCAAATTAATATTCGCCAGCATTTCAATAATAATGTCGGGCCCATGTCCGTCCGTAATTTTTGCGATCTGCGCCGCAAAATCAGCAGCCTTGTGATCCAAAACAAAATCCGCGCCTTCGCGTTTTACAAGTTCACGTCCGCGATCTGTTCCGGCGGTTCCAATCACACGCATTCCCGCGGCATGCGCAAATTGCACAGCCGCCAGACCCACGCCGCCGCTCGCTCCGTGAATCAGCGCGCATTCATTCGCTTTGGATTTTCCCACTTGAAAAAGCGCGCGATACGCCGTGGCGTAAGGAATCTGCAAAGCGGCGCCCTGCGAAAAAGAAATCCGATCCGGCAAAGCGTGCGCATCGCTCGCGCCAACGACCGCATATTCCGCGTAAGTTCCCGTCACACTTCCCGAAAGATAAACGCGGTCGCCTGCTTTCCATCCGTCAACATTTGCGCCGACCGCTTCCACAACTCCCGCGCCGTCATTTCCCGGCGTGTAAGGCAGTGCTGGTAAACGCGCGTAATTTCCCGAACGGGCATACGTGTCCGCAGGATTCACTCCCGCCGCGCGAACGTGCACAAGAATTTGTCCCGGCCCAGGTTTCGGCTGCGGAATATCTTCCAATTTCATAACTTCCGGCGCGCCAAATTCATGCACAACAATCGCGTTCATTATTTTTTCTCCGCGTAGGGGCGGGTCTGCGACCCGCCCGCCTCCAAATGAGCAACCACAACGGTTTTTCCAATGACGAAATTACGCGCCGGCCGATTTCTCCGTCACCAATTTCGCTGTCATCGTAATATCCGCTTTCAGCAAACGCGAAATTGGGCAGCCGGCTTTTGCATTCGCCGCCGCTTTATCAAATGCAGCCTGATCTCCGCCGGGAATGCGGGCAGTAACATCCAGATGAACTTTTGTGATCGTCATTCCCGCTTCCAATTTTTCCATTGTCACAGAAGCCGTGGTTTCCAAATTTTCAGCGGTGATGCCGGCAGCGCCGAGTTGGCCGGAAAGCGCCATCGTAAAACAGCCCGCGTGAGCCGCCGCGATCAACTCTTCCGGATTTGTGCCTTTGCCATTTTCAAATCGAGTGGAAAAAGAATATTGCGCGTTGGAAAGCGTTCCGCTTTCCGTGGAAATATTTCCTTTGCCTTCTTTCAAAGATCCTTGCCAGACAGCTGAAGCCTTACGAACCATTTTCTGTTTCCTCCTCGTGGGTTGGATGAATGATCGGGACGAACGGACACATAAATTAAACGTTCAGCGTAAGTGTTGCGGACGGAACAAATCCCGG
>DASYNR010000087.1:0-2955 GCA_036008485.1 Candidatus Acidiferrales bacterium
GTGGATCCATTTTTGGCCGGCACCACAAACTCGCAGAACGGCGCTCCGCGCGTCACGATTGAAGAGCGCGTCGGACATCATCTGACCGTCACGTATGTGACCAACGTGGCCGGTGCGTCGGAAGAAGTGATTCAAGTGGAATATCAAGTTCGGCCGGACTTGAGCATCGTCGGCCTGCGCGATTACAACGGCACATTCAGTTTGGATATTGTACGCAAGCAAAGATTCAAATAGGCGCCCGCGCCGACGCCGCGGCGAAAATTCTGTTAGCATGGCGCTCCCTACCGCCATGGCCTCCTTCGACCCTGAGCTGAACCAGCCAATTTCAAATGATGTCGCCGCGTCCAATGACGTTGTCGTGTCCAATCGCGCCGCGCGCGCCGCGGAAATTCTTGGACGCGAATCCGGCCTGCATCGAAAATTAACTTCGTCACAAGTTTCCATGATCGCGCTGGGCGGCGCGATTGGAACGGGATTATTTCTGGGTAGCGCACTTTCCGTGCACGCAGCAGGGCCCGGAGTAATTCTGAGCTACGCAGCCGGTGCGGTAATCACGCTGCTGCTGATGTGGGCGCTGGCGGAAATGGCTGTGGCGCATCCAGTGGCCGGATCATTCGGAGTTTACGCGGAAATTTATTTAAGTTCGTGGGCCGGGTTTGCAATGCGCTATTCGTATTGGATCGCGCAAGTGGTGGCCATCGGAAGCGAAGTTGTTGCCGCCGCGATTTATTGCCGCTACTGGATGCCCGGAGTGCCGTCGTGGGTTTTCATTATTGTGTTTTCGGTGTCACTGGTTTATGTGAACGCGCGAAGCGTCGCGAATTTCGGCGCGTTTGAATACTGGTTCGCGATGATCAAAGTCGTCACCATCATAATGTTTCTGGTACTAGGCCTCGCGCTGCTTTTCGGAGTTGGATTTCAGCGAATTGGATTTACAAATTACACCGGCCACGGCGGATTTCTTCCGCACGGTTGGCTCGGCGTCGGATTGGGAATCGCCATGGCGATTTTCAGTTACCTCGGCACCGAAATTGTAGCGGTCACTTCCGGTGAAGCCGGCGATCCGAGTCGCGCTGTGCCGCGTGCGCTACGACAAACTCTCGCTCGTCTCGCGTTATTTTATATCGGCGGAATCGCTGTCCTGGTCGGAGTTCTTCCGTGGGATCAAGCGGGCCTGGTGGAGTCGCCATTCGTGCGCGTGTTTCAAGCCGCGCATATTCCTGCTGCGGCCGGACTGATGAATTTCGTCGTTCTGACCGCCGCGCTCTCCAGCATGAATTGCAATTTGTATCTCACTTCGCGAATGATATTTTCTCTGTCGCGCGGCGGATACGCTCCGCGAACATTCGGAAAACTCAGCCGGCAAGGCGTCCCGCTCGCGGCGTTGCTGATTTCAAGCGTCGGAATGCTGGCCGCGTTGCTGATGGATAAGTGGCTTCACGAAACGGCGTATGTATATATGTTAGGCTCGGCATTTTTCGGCGGACTATTTGTCTGGATGATGATTTTCATCACACATTTAATTTTTCGCCGGCGCGCGCCGGTCGGCGCGTTGCGATTCGCGCCGCCGGGGCCGTGGAGTTCGCTGATTGGACTCGCCGCGCTGACGGCGGTATTAATTTCCACATGGTGGGTGCCCGGATTGCGAATCACTTTGCAGGCCGGGATTCCCTGGCTAGCATTCATAACGTTGTGCTACTTTGCGTGGGCGCGCCGCCGCGCATCTGGCGCGGTAAATCCAAATGATTCGGAGCAATCTTAAATGGATGAGTTACTGAAATGGCGGGAAGAATTTCCAATTCTAAGCACGTCCACATATTTAATTAGCAACTCGCTGGGCGCAATGCCGCGCGCCGTCTACAAGCAAATGCACGACTACGCGGAAATTTGGGCCACGCAGGGCGTCAAGGCATGGAGCGATCCGTGGTGGGACATGCCGGTGAAGGTTGGCGATGGAATTGCCAGTTTAATTGGCGCAAAGCCCGGCGAAGTTTCTACCCATCAGAATGTGACCATTGCAAACGCGATTATCGCTTCGTGTTTTGACTTCACCAAACCGCGCAACAAAGTTGTGATGGTGGATTTAGATTTTCCTTCCATTATTTATTTCTATTTGGAGCAGCGCCGATACGGCGCGAAAGTGGAAATTGTGCCCTCGAAAGACGGCCTTCACGTCCCGACGGAAGAATTCCTTCGCGCGATTGATCGCAAGACCTTACTGGTGCCAATTTCGCAAGTGCTCTTCCGCAGCGCAACAATCGTGGATGCGCGTGCAATTATTCAACGCGCGCACAAAATGGGCGCCTACGTGGTGCTCGATTGTTTTCAGGCGACCGGAACAATTCCGGTGGACGTCGGCGCGCAGGAAGTTGATTTTGCGACGGGCGGTGTTTTGAAGTGGCTTTGCGGCGGTCCCGGCGTGGGATATTTGTACGTGCGGCCGGACCTGCGCAAAAAATTGAAGCCCGCGGTTACCGGATGGATGGCTCATCAGCGCCCATTTGGATTTGAAGTTGGGCCGGTGGATCGGCGCGAGGATTCCTACCGTTTTCTAAATGGCACGCCGCATATTCCGGCGCTCTATGCTTGTCAGCCGGGATTGGAAATACTAAATAAGGTCGGCATCGAAGCGATTCGTGCGAAATCCATGCGGCAAACCGCGCGTCTCGTCGAAGGTGTGCTTGCGCACGGATGGGCGCTGAACACGCCGACCGATGCGGCCGAGCGCGCGGGAACTGTTTCCGTCGGATGTCCCCACGCGCAGGAAGTTGCGGGCGAATTAATCGCGCGAAATGTGATGGTCGATTACCGGCCGAAGGCGGGCGTGCGGCTCTCTCCGCATTTCTATAATAAGGATGAGGAAATTGATTTCGCGCTGGAGCAAATCGCGGAAATTTTGGAAACGAAGCCGTGGGAGCGCAGTAAGAAAACTCCCGTGAAACGCGGCGGCAGTAA
>DASYNR010000088.1:0-4665 GCA_036008485.1 Candidatus Acidiferrales bacterium
GGATTTCGCGTCCACGCACGCTCCGGGTCCGGCTCAATCGAAACCGATTTGCCGGTCACGATGGAAGAACTAACCGGGCGACACGAGATGCGCGGGCGAATCGGCAACGGCTCGGCCAGCGTTGACCTTCAAACGGGCTCCGGCGCCATTCACATTCGCAGATAACTTTCTGCGGGCGAAATTCGGGATACAATGGCGAAGTGGGATTGAACCATCACTTCGGCCGAAATTTTATCGCGGCAATTTTCGCGGCGGCAATTTTTGTTTCCGCGCCAACATTAGGCGCTCAACAGCAAGCGCCTCCTGCAAAATCTCCTCCTGCTCCGCCGCCTGGCGGTGCCGCGCAGTCAACAGCTCCAGCCGTCGATCCGGAAGTAGAGCTGAAGGCTACAATCGACGCCGCCGGAAATGATCGCGCTGCTTTTGTGCGCAATCTCGAAGAGTATCTGAAGCGCTTCCCCGAAACTCCGCGCAAAGCGGAAATTCTTCGCGCTTTGATCGATGCGAATTTGCAACTCCGCGAACCTGCGAAAGCGCTGGACGCCGCGGAGCGTGACCTCGCAATCGAGCCGGACGACACTTCGACCTTGATGCTTGCCGCAAATCTGTTGGAGCAGCAAGGCGGTGACGCCGCACTGGCGCGCGCGATCGGATACGTCACGCGAGTTTATGAGCGCGTCGAGAAAACTCCTGTCGAAGATAAGCCCGCGAGGGATTCCGAAGCCGAATTTCTTTCGCAACAGCGCAGCGCGGAAATGACTTTGCTTCTCGTACGCGGGAAGCTGGAACACGATCGTCTCGCTTACGATGCCGCTGTTGCCGATCTTCAAGCCAGTTACAAGCTAAAACCGAATCCTGCCGCCGCTTTGCAACTCGGCGAAATCGATGAGATGCAAAAGAAGACTGATGCCGCCATCGATCAATACCTGCTCGCATTTGTAATTCCTTCGATGGAAGGCGCCGAAGTGGATCGCGCCGAAGTGCGCAAGAAACTTGGAAATATGTGGCAGCTCTCGCATGGCAGCCAGTCCGGACTTGGCGAGAGAATTCTGGAAACATATGACCGGTTGAATCCGCCGGCGAAGTCCGATGATGCAAATCCGAATGCAGCCGCAAAAGAACCGTACGCGTTTGTGCTCGGCCGGCCGAGCGGTTCTGCTCCGTTGAAAATGTCCGACGAGCGCGGAAAAGTTGTCGTGTTGGATTTCTGGGCCACCTGGTGCGGCCCTTGCCGCGAAGTTGAGCCGCTCATCGAGCAAGTCGGGCAAATGTTTAAAAGCTCAAGCGATATTGTTTTCCTCGCGCTGAATAGTGATGACGACCGCACGCGCGTTGCGCCCTATCTCGCGAAACAAAAAATCGCCGGCACACCGGTATTTGCAGACGGCCTGGACGCACTGCTTAACGTCCACGCGCTGCCCACAGTGCTGGTTCTCGACCGCACGGGCAAAATTGCCTACCGTTCGGACGGCGTGGATCCGAACACATTTGTGGCAAGCATAATGATGGCGATTCTAAACGCGGAAAAAGCGAAGTAGCGGGTCTTCGGAAGTCACTTCAAAGAATTACATTCTCTCCGGCGCTTCAATTCCCAGCAGACCCAGCGCGCTCACCAGTTGCTTTTCAACGACCGCGCAAAGCGCTAGCAGAAATTCTTTGCGCACGGCATCCGCTTCCGAAAGGATGTGATGCTTGTGATAGAAATTATTGAACGCCTGCGATAGCTCGAAGCAATATTTCGCCACGAACGCAGGCTCCTGCGATTTCAGTGCGGCTTCCACTCGCGCGCCCAGCGAACCGGCCAGCAGCGCCAGTTCCCACAAGTCATCTCCCGACGTCCCGTCCAAAATCGACGCAAGCGCCGCGGCTGTCAGTGCGGAATTTGCCGGCGTGGGACGATCCGCGCCCTTGCGCCAAATTCCACGGATGCGCACAACCGCATATTGGCAGTACGGCCCGGTTTCTCCCTCAAAACTCAGCGCGTCATTAAAATCGAAGGCAATAATCGTGTTGCGCGCGAATTTCACCATGAAATATCGCAGCGCTCCAATCGAAACCGCTTTCGTAATTTCCGCGCGCTCCTGCTCCGCGCGATCCGGATGCCGCTCGTCCACTTCCGCGCGCGCCGCCGCTTCCAATTTGTCCAATAGGTCGTCCGCTTTCACGCCAAGACCACGCCGGCCGCTGACTTCTACATAACTCCGCTGCGCATCCTCCGGGGAAAGTTGATAGCCCATCTCCGTGGCGCAGCGCGGAGTCAGCGCGACAATTTCATAACTGAAGTGGTTTGACCGAGCAGCTTGTGCGGTAAATCCAAGCACGCGCAATCCCGCGAAAACTATTTTCTGTAAATAACTTTGCCGGGCGTCAATCACGTTGTAGACGCGGTCCGCATGTCCAAATGACGGCGTTTCAGGCTCGCTCGGTTGAACCCGCGTCGTCCAAACTATGTGGCCTGAAGAAGTCGTATGAAATGGCGCGTAATTAAAATCCTTGCCAAGCAACCCGAATTTCCAAAGTTGATACGCAATATCTTTCCCGACGTACGTGACGGTTCCGTTCGACCGCACAATAATTTTCGCGTCGTCGTCGGACGCAGCCTCTGCGTTTTCGTCGGCTTCTTTACCGTCGTCCAAATGCATCACCCAGCAGCCGGCCGTCTTCCCTGCCGTGGAAAAATGAATCGCGCCGCGTTGCTTCAGTAGACCAAAAGCCATATCCCAAAATTTCAGTTCCAGAATTTCACTTTCGCGCGGCAGTACGTCATAAGTGATGCCCAACCGGTCCATCGTGTTCAAGTGGCAATGGACAATCGCGTTAGAAATAATCTGTCCGACTTCTGCCTCCAGGCCGTGACCGTGCTCGATAACCTTCATTGTTTCGCCGCGCAACGCGAGGCGGGATTTATCTTCTCCCAGAAAATTTGTCACGCGCGCGTAAAGATCCCAACAGTAGTAATCAAATTTCGGAGCAGCGGCCAGCGCGATGATTTCCGCCGGCGATTTCTTTTCGATGTGCAAAAATCCCAGCACCACGTCCGCAACCTGCACGCCAGTGTTATCAATGAGGTTTTGCACTTCCACACGCTCGCCGGAATATCGCAGCAACTGCACAAACGTGTCGCCCAGAATCGCGTTCCGCAAATGCCCAATGTGCGCCGCTTTGTTCGGATTAATGTTGGTGTGCTCGACAACGATCTTCGGCTTGCTTGCAGACGAAGATTCTGGCGCACGAGCATCGGACTCTAACGCGTTCCGCATTCCCGCAAAAAACGCTCCGCGATCCAGAAACACATTCAGATATCCTGCGCCTGCCACTTCAATTTTCGCTACACCCGGAATCGCGCCGATCTCCGATGCAATCTCCTGAGCAATTTGCCGCGGCGCGCGCTTCAGCCGCTTCGCCAATTCAAATGAAATCGGAGACGCCAGCTCGCCCATCGCCAATCGCGGCGGACGCTCCGTGGAAACAATCGTCTCGATTCCATATCGCCGGCTGATAAATCCGGCCAATTGCTCGCGAACGCGGGCTTCTAACTCGTGATACACACGACTCCTTTGCGTGGTGCTGTTCCGAAGAAGGGAAAGTCATTATAGGCAATGAGTTAGCGGAGGTCAAAACGCGATATTTCACCCGCCGCGCGCGAATTGACACCCCGCGACGCTCCGAATACTATCGATTGCTTACACGAGCATCGCAACATCGTTCAAGCAGCGAACCGAAATGCGAATTGCATATTTCGACGGCTTTTCCGGCATCGGCGGCGATATGGCTCTCGGCGCTTTGGTGGACGCCGGATGTCCGCGCGGAGACACGCACTAGAAAATGCCGATTCCTAACGCCAAACCGAAATTTTATTTGACGACGCCGATCTATTACACGAACGGCCTGCCGCACATCGGCCACACATATTCCACAATCGTTTGCGACACCATTCGCCGCTACAAACGCATGTGCGGATTTGATGTGGTGATGACCACCGGTACCGACGAGCACGGCGTGAACGTGGAGCGTTCCGCGAAAGCCGCCGGAATGAAGGAAGCCGACTACGTCAATCAGCTCGCCGCGGAATGGCGTAAGTTGTGGGACGAATTTGGAATTCAGGGCGATGAATTCATTCGCACAACGGATCCGCTGCACGCGCGCACGGTACAATGGCTTTTCAAACTGTGCCGCGAAAATGGATACGTCTACAAGGGCCATTACACCGGCCAATACTGCATCTACGATAACGCGTATATAAATGATGCGAAGCCCGGCGATCCCTGTCCGGATTGCGGCCGCCCAACAGAAACCGTCACCGAAGAAAACTATTTCTTCAAACTTTCCGAATTTCAGAAGCCTTTGCTGGAATTTTACAAACAGAATCCAAATTTTATTCAGCCCGAAGCGCGAAAGAATGAAGTCCTCAGTTTTGTCGAAGGCGGCCTGCGCGATTTAAGTATAACGCGCACTTCAATCAAGTGGGGCATTCCTGTTCCCGAAGAATCGCCGCATGTTTTCTACGTTTGGTTTGACGCGCTTACCAGCTACCTCAGCGCCGTTGGCGGCCCTGACTATGCGCGTCGGGGATATTGGCCGGCGAATTTGCATCTCGTTGGCAAAGAAATCATTCGCTTTCACGCCGTTTACTGGCCCGCATTTCTGATGGCCGCAGGACTTCCC
>DASYNR010000089.1:0-4818 GCA_036008485.1 Candidatus Acidiferrales bacterium
ACGTTCGCGAATTTCCGACGAAGAAAATTTGCGAATGGCTACAGCACAGCTTACGGATCTGCGACAACTTGTGGAATCGCATCAGCATGATGTTTCCGCGAAGCGCGAAGAATTGGCAGCGATCGCGGAACGCCTTGCGAACGCCGAAGCTCTGGCGGCGCGACTGGAAGAAGAACGCCTTACGGCTTCTGCACGAGCAGAGGAACTGCGCGCGCAGCACACAACTCTGAATGCGGAACGCATGCAACTCGAAGGCGAATCAGGCGAACAGGCGCGCCGCGCGGAAGCGTTGCGCGAAGAAAAAATTCGTTTGGATGCGTTGAAAGGCGCGCTGGAAGCGGAATGGGAACAAGCGCGAGTTCGCACCGCGCAAGTGGACGATTCGTTGCGCACGATTCGCCAGACGCTTGGCGAATTGCGCGAAGAACGCGGCCGCGCGGAAGTGGAAGCGGCGAAGAATGACAGCGAGCGCACGCATCTCCGCGCAACTTGCCAGGAAGAATTGAACGCGCAGCCGGAAGACATGATGGCCGAATTCCCCGCTCTGCTAACCGGCGAAGAATTGGCCACTGCCGACGCGAACTACAAAGAAATGAAGGCGCGCATCGAGGGAATGGGCCCCGTGAACATGATGGCGCTCGAAGAATATAACGAGTGCGATCAGCGCTACACTTTCCTCACGCGCGAGCAAGCCGATTTGCTGCAATCCATTGAAGATACACGCGCGGCGATTGTCGAGTTGGACGAAGTTTCGCGCACGAAATTTGAAGAAGCATTCGCGGCGATCAACGCGAATTTCGCGGAAGCGTTCCGCGCGCTATTTGGCGGCGGCACCGGAGAAATGCGCTTGACGGAACTCGATAGCTCCGGTGATGCGGGTATCGACGTCGTCGCACAGCCAACCGGCAAACGCCTGCAGAACGTAATGTTATTGAGCGGAGGCGAAAAAGCACTTACCGCGCTAGCCCTGCTGATCGCGATCTTCAAATATCACCCAAGTCCATTCTGCATTTTGGACGAAGTGGACGCGCCGCTGGACGAAGCCAATGTCGGCAGGTTCGCGGACATGGTTGCCGCGATGGGACAGCAAACGCAATTCATCGTCGTCACCCACAACCGCCGCACAATGGAAATGGCGCCGGTGCTGTACGGCGTCACCATGCAGGAACCGGGCGTCAGTAAACTGGTTTCCGTACGCTGGAATGAAGCGGTTGCGGGCGCGGCTACTGCTCCGGCTGCGCGAGCGGCTTCTAACGCAGCGTAACGATCCAAGGCATCTCAGCGATCTGCAAACAGTTAAACGTTAATAATTCCCTCGCGTATTTTGGCGCGTCGAAGTATTCTTCGCGCGCCATGAGCGAAGCAGAATCGCAAAAGACGTCTACTGCGCTAAATTTCATCGCGGGATACTACATTTCAAATTTCTTCGGCGTCTTACGCGAGACGCTGTTCGATGTGGACCAAAAACTGTGGAGACTGATTGAGCGCCACATTAGCCTGCTCCTACTCTTCGCGTCAGTCGGCGTCGTCTTTGCAGTCGGCTTGTTGTTTCAGCGGCGATGGGCAAAGATCGCAACCGTCGCGTCGTCCGGAATATTGCTGGCATTAATTTTAAGTGGCTTCATCGTTGGCTCGATTCAAAGCGCCGTCTCGGATTGGTCCTTTCATCCACCTCTCTGGGGGTTCTACTCTTGGCCCTCCGCAGCGGTAAATTCAGTTATTAATGGATCCATCGTCTGGCTCCTTACGAAAACACTTTGGTTCGACCGGAAAAAGCGAATGGAACGGGCGGCAACGCTGAACCAATCGCAACATGGCGAAAGTCCAGCCGAGACAAAATCGTTGAAACGGCCCGTCGCTGTAGTGTTCATAGCCGCTTATTTCCTGTCCAATTTCGTCGGTGCCATCCAGGACGCCCTTTTCTACGTGGATCAACGAATGTGGAAATGGCTTTTCGAGGCAACTGAGTTCGCAATTCTGTTCGTCGTGAGTCTCGGTGTTGTTGCGGGAATTGCCCTACTACTTCGGAAGAAGTGGGCTACTGTCTTAGCAATTGTCGCGTCCGGAATGATCCTGGCGTGGACGATTAATGACTTAGTTGGATCTCTACCGCTAGAGAACCGATTTGATCTGCGGACCTACTATGAGTGGATGCTAGCGGGCCCATTCGGTTTCCATGCAAAGGCGACGATGGTGCTGTCGATGGTAATCAACCTCGCGACCGTATCGTATTTGGCCATCGAAGCGCGACGTACGCCATGAGCGAACCTGAAGCCGCAAAACCGCGCATCGCGGAAACTTTCATTGCCGCTTATTACCTCTCAATTTTCTTTCAGTACACGCCTTTTGGTTTGATTACTTTAGCGTGGCGATGGCGATACTTTTCCCGCTGGCGGCTTTTCTTCGGCTGGCCATTTTTTGCCTTGCTAGGCTTGGGGATTGTTTGCCTTGCGGTTGGCGTCAGTCTTTTGCGTCAGCGCAACTGGGCGAAAACCGCCGCGGTGTTTCTGTCTGGAATTCTTACCATCGCGTTGCTGGTTCCCTTCCTTACATTTGTTGCACCGCGCGGAGCAGCACTTCTTCCGAGACCCAACTATCCGTGGCCAACGATGCTTGTCCACCTCGTTATGAATGCCGGGATTGTTTGGTACCTGGCGCGATCGTAGTGCCGGCTCCGCGGCGCATGGTTACCGCCGGATATTCCAGAAATCTGTAAAGTAAGTGACCACTTACAATTCGCCATTTTCCTTGTAACCAATTTATATAGTCACGCGTCCATTACGATGAAGGGTTGGCTGGAATTAAATCTCCGTCCCAGTGGAGGTCAGGCCATGCGAGTGTCGTCGTTTATCAACTTCCGAACATCTTTTCTTTTTGCGGCATTATTGTGTTTCGCGGGCGCAGTCGCGCCGCGTTCTTTGGATTATCCGGCGCTAACCAATCCGCGTCACGAACCTATGAATGACTTCGCCATCCTGCAGACGCGGAAACCGGCGGTGACCGCGGGCGATTTCAGTATTTCGGCAAACCCAACTGCGCTCACCGTTCCGATCCAGAACCCCGGCAACACTTCGGGTGGCGTGGTGGACGGAACGCTAACGCTAACTGGGCTGAACGGATTTGATGGCAACGTGAATCTGAGCTGCATGATTACGGGCGGAAGCGGCGTAAATCAACCTGCCTGTTTTTTCCCAGCGCTCGGTCCGGCCGACCAAATTCTTGTGGATGCCTCGGATCCCGCTTCGACGACCACGATTGAGGCAGACACTGTTGCAGGCTCTTGCAACGCGCCCGTTTTTTGCGTCGTGCCAAATATTTTCGGAGGCGTCTCCGGCAAATTCCAGACGACCGCGCTAGTTCTCGTCCTACTGACGTTTTCCAGCTGCTTCGCCGGATTTCTCTCGAAGAGAATTCGCGCGCGATTACTGTGCGCTGTGTTCATTTGCACGGCAGGACTGGCGATGGCTGGATGTAGTAACGGACCGAGTGCGTCATCTGCGGAAGGGTGCCCGCCGGGACTCGGCTTCACGCCGGGAACGCCCGCCGGGACATATATGATGACCGTAGCGGCGACCAGCGGAAATCTTATCCATTCCGTGACAATTCCCGTCACCGTTCCGGCGCAATAGTAATTGATCGCGAATCGCGCGCCAAAAATCTTCCACAGGATATTCTTCGCGCGGGGTTGACTTCCTATAGTGCCGCGATAGAATACCGCCTCCGCTTGGAGGAAACTAAAACGTGGCGTCACCCGGTATGAGTCCAATTGTTTGGGAAACAAATCTTGAAGGCGCTCACCTCCGCAACCGCGGAAAAGTGCGAGACCTGTATGACGTAGGCGAATCTCTGCTCATCGTGGCCACCGACCGCCTTTCTGCGTTCGACGTGGTGCTGCCTACTCCGATTCCAGACAAAGGCCGCGTGCTGACGCAGCTTTCGATGTTCTGGTTTGACCGGCTTTCCTCCGTAATTCCGAATCATGTGATTTCATCGCACGAATTTCCCGCGTCGCTGGCTTCGTCCAAGGCGATTCTGGAAGGGCGAGCCATGCTCTGCCGTAAAACGGAGCCAATTCCCATCGAGTGCGTGGTCCGCGGATATCTGGCCGGTTCCGGATGGAAGGACTATCAGAAAACAGGCGCGGTCTGCGGCATTGCGCTGCCTCCGGGCATGCAGGAATCGCAAATCCTGCCGGAGCCGATCTTTACTCCGTCCACAAAAGCCACCACCGGACACGACGAGAATATTTCGTTAGTCGAAGCGGCCGCACGAATTGGATGGTCCCTCGCCGAGCGGCTTAAGGAAGTCAGTCTGGAGCTCTATCGCCGCGCCGCCGCCTACGCCGAACCGCGCGGAATTTTGCTGGCGGATACAAAATTTGAATTTGGTCTAACCGGCAATGAACTGCTTTGGATTGACGAAGCGCTCACTCCAGATTCTTCGCGCTTTTGGCCGTTGGATGCCTATAAAGTCGGCCAGGCGCAGCCTTCCTTTGACAAGCAGTACGTCCGCGATTATCTCGAGAAGATCGGATGGAACAAGCAGGCCCCCGGGCCCGAGCTGCCCGCCGAGGTCGTTGCCCAGACGAGGGCCAAGTACCGCGACGCCTACCAGCGGCTGACCGGGCACGAGCTTCCCTGATCGTTTACAGGCTGATCCAAGGACGCTAACGGGTTGCGTCTCTATTCGCCCGTCGTTTTTGCCATGCTGGAAATGGGCCATTCACCGAATCTCTTGCGGAGCGTGAAATCACATGAAGGATCAACTGGAAACTTTAATCGGCAGAATGGTCGAGGGTGGAATTTTATTTCCTGAAGC
>DASYNR010000090.1:0-11353 GCA_036008485.1 Candidatus Acidiferrales bacterium
CAGCCGCGAATGGCGCGACGCCGCATGTCGTGAAATTGGTGATTGATGGCGAGATCGAGCCGATTCTTGCGGAATATTTGGATGCCGGACTGGATCGCGCGGCGGAAGAGCACGCGGATCTGGTGTTGATCACGATGGATACGCCGGGCGGCTTGAGCGATTCGATGGAGCAAATTATTCAGCATATTTTGCGCTCGCCGGTTCCGGTGGCGATTTACGTTGAGCCTGCCGGTTCGCGTGCTGCGTCAGCGGGATTTTTTATTTTGCTTTCCGCGGATGTGGCAGCTATGGCGCCGGGGACGCACACTGGCGCGGCTTCTCCGTTGCTGGAAATTGGCGGCTATCCGGTGAATGTGGATGACACGCTGAAAAAGAAAATCCTGAATGATGCGACGGCATTTCTGCGGAGCTACGCGGGAACTCGCGGACGAAATGTTTCGCTGGCGGAAACGGCGGTCGTCGACGGAAAAGCTTTTACGGAGCAGGAAGCGCTGCAAGGAAAGCTTGTGGACGTGCTGGCGAGTTCCGAAAGCGATTTGCTGAAGCAGCTCGACGGAAAACCGATTCGGCGATTCGACGGAAGCACTATGACGCCGCATTTGGCGGGCGCGGAAATTGAAACGATTCAAGAGTCGGCGCGCGAACAATTTCTTTCGCGCATTGTGCAGCCGGATATTTTTTTCATATTGCTGATTGTGGGCGTCGCGGGGCTTTACATTGAGTTTACGCATCCGGGTGTGATCGCTCCGGGCGTGGTCGGCGGAATTTGCATATTGCTGGCGCTTTACGCGATGCACATTTTGCCGGTGAATATTGCGGGACTTTTTCTGGTAGTGCTGGCGCTGGCGTTATTTATTTTGGAAGCGAAATTTACAAGCCATGGTGTGCTGGCGGCCGGCGGAATTGTGGCGATGCTGCTCGGCGCGCTGATGCTGATTCGTTCGCCGCTTACTTCGGCCGGCGTAAGTTTGGCGGTGGCGCTGGCGGTGACTTTGCCATTCGCGGTGCTGACGATTTTTCTGATGCGACTGGTGATAAAGTCACGAGGGTGGAAGCAGACGACCGGGCGCGAGCAATTGATCGGCGAAGAAGGCGCGGCGGTTCAGGAATTTGGCGGGGGCGAATCGAAAAAGGGACAGATTCGAGTGCACGGAGAATTATGGAGCGCGGTTTCGCAGCAGCCGATTACGAAAGGCGCACGCGTGCGAGTATTGAGCGTGGATGGACTGACACTGCATGTGGAATTGGCGGGGCCGTCTTAAAAAATTTGAGAGACGCGGACGTGCAATAGCGGGAGGGGAAGATGGAAGAGACGTTTTTAATTTTCTGGGGAATTGTGGCGCTGGTCGGGCTGATCTGGATTTGGAATTCGCTTTACGTAATTAAGGAATGGGAGCGCGGCGTGGTGCTGCGTCTTGGCCGTATGATGCCGGAAGCGAAGCCGGCCGGGCTGCGAATTGTATTTTGGCCAATTGAAACTTTGTATCGCATCCCGCTGCGATTGGAAACGCTGGATGTGCCGCCGCAGGACATCATCACGCGCGATAACGTCTCTGTGAAAGTAAATGCTGTTTGTTATTTCCGTGTGGTGGATGCGAATCTGGCGCTTTCTCAAGTGCAAAATTATTTGTACGCCACTTCGCAGCTCGCGCAGACGACGTTGCGAAGTTTGGTGGGACAATTTGAGTTGGACGAGATCCTGAGCGAGCGCGAAAAGGTAAACAGCAGATTGCAAGTGATCCTTGACCAGGATACGGAGGCCTGGGGTATCAAGGTAGCTAAGGTTGAAGTGAAGCAGGTGGATATTCCGGAGAATATGCAGCGTGCGATCGCGCGGCAGGCTGAAGCAGAACGCGAGCGCCGCGCGAAAGTAATTCACGCGAGCGGGGAATTTGAAGCGTCGGCAAAATTGGCGGAAGCGGCGGCGGTTTTACAAAAGGAGCCGGCCGCTATTCAGTTGAGGTATTTGCAAACGCTGACGGAGATCGGTGTGGAGAAAAATACGACAATTATTTTCCCGCTGCCGATTGACGTGCTTGGCGCGTGGATGAAATCACTGGCTGGCCAGACGCAGCCGAAAGAATTGCAAGGAAAATAAAATATGGCGGGATCGAAAAAAAGCGGCGGCGGAGATGTAGTTCTCGAGAGCCGTCATTTGGTGGGACTTTTTGTTCTGATGGTGGCGATTTTCGGCGTCGTGTTCCTACTGGGCTACGAGCTGGGACGCAACCAGTATGGAGATCAGGTGCGCGCGTCGAATGTGTCGCCTGATGATAATTCGGCCGCGTCGGCAAAGCCGAATGCAAAAGTTAGTCCTTTGCGGCCAGACGTGCAGCCGCCATTGTCGCAGTCTGCGAGCAAGAAATCGGCGGCAACTTCTACGCCGAAAGATTCTGCGGCGAATATCGCGCCGGACGCAGCCAGCGGTCCGCCAGCTGACTACGATTTCTATAAGTTAGGCCAGCCAAATCAGCCACCGGCGCATTTGGCGCCTCCGCCGAAGGCTGTGGCGGCAAAGCCAGCAACGATTGCGCCGGCAAAATCCGCGACGCCAACAATTTCTGTGCCCGGAAAAACGACTTCAGTTGCGCCTCCGGCAGCGGCAGTGAAACCGCAACCTGTGCCGAGCAAGCCGACGAGCAACGTGAAACCTCAGCAAGCCGAAGTGAACGGCCCGCTGATTCCGCGCGGATCAATTTTGTTGCAGGTTTCCGCGATGACGAAGGAAAGCGACGCGCTGGCGATGGCGCAACAACTTCAACAGAAAAAATTTCCCACGATTGTAATTCCTCCAGGCGCCGATAAGTTTTATCACGTTCAGGTCGGGCCATACGCGGACACAAAGTCGGCTGACGCGGCGCGCGCGGCGCTTGAAAAAGCGGGATTCAAGACGATTGTAAAGCGCTGATGGACCGGTCACAGAAGGCGCGTCCGTCTGACGGGAAAAGTTCTGCGTCACGTTCCGAAAAATCTCCATTTCCAATGAGCGATTGGTGGCGGCTCGCGCTGTCGGCGGCGTCCGGATTAATTCTCGTCACGGCGTACCCGCAATTCCATTTTTATCAGTGCGCATGGATTTCGCTGGTCATATTAATGATAGCGCTCGCGGACGCGCGTCCGCGTTTCGCAGCGTTGTGCGGATTCGTTCACGGACTTGCGTTCTTCACGCCGTCGCTTACATGGCTGTACGTCACTTTCCGTATCCACGGCGGAGTGACGCCGCTGATGTCTTGCGTTGCGTTGGGCGCGATTGTGGCGGGTTCGTCTGTATTTCCAATGTTGTTTGGATGGATGTTCGCGCGCGTGGCGCAGAGAAGTTTGTCGATGGCGTGCTTGGCGGCGCCATTTTTGTGGGTGGCGCAGGAATTTTTGCGCGCAAAACTTCCGGGGATTGGATTTCCGTGGAATTTGCTGGGCTACGCGTGGGCGCACAATTTGGCGATCGCGCAACTTTCGACCATTGGCGGCGTATGGCTGCTGAGTTTTCTCGGCGCGGCATTTTCCGCGCTGGTTGTGTGGGGAATTGGCGAGCGACGCGGCGGAAAGCGCGGCCCGATTTTAATTGCCGTGGTGGCGACGGCCGCGCTGATTTTCGTCATGATTTATGGCGAGCGCTGGGTGCCTTCGGCAACTCCGGATCACGTTGCGCGGCTGGTGCAATCCAACTTTCCTGAGCCGGATAGTTTTCCGCCGGATTGGCTGACCACGCACGCTTGGGAAATCGATCAGCTCGAAAAATTAAGCATCGCGCCGGACAAGAATGGAAATCCGCCGGGGCTGGTGGTGTGGTCGGAAGTTCCCGCGCCATTTTCAATGCAGGATCCGAAATTTGCCGCACGAGCTTCCACGATTGCGCGCGGAACGCGCGACGGATTTCTGGTCGGCGTGGTCGATTGGAAAGTAACGCCGGGAACTCACTGGCGCGTATACAATAGCGCCGCGCTGATTGATCCCAACGGCCGCGAAGTGTTTCTGTACGACAAAGTCCACCTTGTTCCGTTCTCAGAATATTTGCCGTTCGGCGACTGGTTTGCGTTTGTGAAGAAAATTACTTTGGACGTGGGAAACTTTACGCCGGGCACGGAAAGAAAAGTCGGAACATTGCCTGATGGGCGGCGCTTCGGCGTTTACATTTGCTATGAAGCCGTTTTTCCCGGAGAGGTGCGGCAATTCACGGCGAATGGCGCGGAATTGCTGATTACGATATCGAATGACGGATGGTTCGGACGCACGGCCGCACCGGAACAACATCTGGAGATGGCACGCATTCGTGCGATCGAAAATCGACGATGGATGATTCGTTCCACGAATAATGGTCACACGGTTTCCGTCGATCCCTACGGCCGCGAAGTTGCCAGCATTCCAACGGACATTCGCGCGTCGCTCGATGCGCCCTATTCGTATCGTGATGACATGACTTTGTACACGCGCTGGGGCGACTGGTTGCCGTGGCTCAGTTTGCTCGCGGCGCTGGGATTTGTAATTATGGGATATACCGCGCGCAGGCAGGCAGCGTAAGCCGCAGCAAGCGCGCAAGCACTATTCTTCGGGGAAAATAATAAATGTCAGCAGAACAAATTGAAGATCTGAAGCAGCGCTACGCCGAGCTGAAAGCGCGCATCGCGCTCGTGCGGAGTTATCTTTGAGGTCGCCAAAGACAAAGCCCGCCTGATTGAGCTGGATACGCTCGCCGCCGAACCGGAATTCTGGAACGATCAAGAACGCGCGCAGAAGGTAATGAAGGAACGCAAAACCGTCGAAGCGCGCGTGCAGGCGGAAGCGAAGTTGCGCCGACTCGGCGACGATCTGGAAACGTATTTGCATTTGGCCGAGGAGGAGTCAAATGCCGCTGAGCGAGATAAGTTGCTGGCTGAAACTGCGCGCGAGCTCGATAGCGGAGCGAAATTTGTTTCTGAAATTGAAACCACCACGCTTCTTTCCGGCGATAACGACGCGCTGAACGCGATCCTCACCGTGAAATCCGGCGCTGGCGGCACTGAATCGCAGGACTGGACGGCCATGCTTCTGCGCATGTATTTGCGATGGGCAGAGCGTCACGGATTCGTGGCGACAGTGATGGACTCGATGCCCGGCGAAGAAGCGGGAATTAAGTCAGCTACAGTTCGCGTGGAAGGCGAAAACGCGTACGGTCTGCTGAACACAGAAAGCGGAGTTCACCGGCTCGTCCGGATTTCGCCCTTCGATCAAGCTGCGCGGCGGCACACGTCATTCGCGTCCGTGTTCGTAATTCCAGAAATTGACGACCGCATTGAAATTGACGTGAAGCCGGAAGAAATACGCATCGATACATTTCGCGCAGGCGGGGCAGGAGGGCAAAACGTAAATAAAGTTGAGACGGCGATTCGTATCACGCACATTCCGTCGGGCATAGTTGTGCAATGCCAGAACGAGCGCAGCCAGCACAAGAATCGTGAATTGGCGATGAAGTTCCTGCGCTCGCGCTTGTACGATTTGGAAGTTCAGAAGCGCCAGGAAGCAACGCGCAAGCTGGACGAGTCCAAGATGCAGATCAGCTTCGGCAGCCAGATTCGTTCCTACGTGATGCAGCCGTATCAAATGGTTAAGGATCACCGCACAAAGTTTTCTGTAAGCGATCCTGATAAGGTGCTGGACGGCGACCTGGACCCGTTCATCATGTCCTACCTTCTGTTCCGGAAAACCGGCAAATTGGCCGCCGACGATGCTGGAGATGATGAGGAAGAATAGAGACTGCGGGACGGAAATACCTTTCCCACGGGGCCGCAGTTTTCGACATCACTTCAAGATTTCCCGTTTTGTGCAACCGTTTAGGCCTCGTTTTTGACCGTCCAACGCGCCCGTAACGCATTTGGCTTCAATACGTTGACACCCCCGAGGGTGCATGCTACGGTTTCAGGGTTGAAGACACGCCAACTTGGGCTCTTCGGCACGACGATTGCTCTTCACACTCCCGAAGGAGACTGTCTTGATTCAAGATAATCGACGCTATTTGTTTACCTCGGAGTCTGTCACCGAGGGCCATCCAGACAAGATTGCCGACCAGGTTTCGGATTCCGTCCTGGACGCGGTGCTGACGCAGGACCCCATGGGCCGCGTGGCATGCGAAACTCTCGTAACCACTGGGCTCGTGATGCTCGCCGGAGAAATCACTACCTCCGCGATTATTGATTATTCCGATCTTGCGCGGCAAGTGATTCGCGACGTGGGCTACGATCGTGCGAAGTATGGATTCGATGCGGATACATGCGCGGTAATGTCGTCTCTGAAGCGCCAATCGCCGGATATCGCGATGGGCGTGGACACAGGCGGCGCGGGTGATCAGGGGTTAATGTTCGGCTATGCCTGCGATGAAACTGATGAGTTGATGCCGCTTCCCATTATGCTGGCGCACAAACTAGCACGGCGTCTTTCAGAAGTTCGCAAGAGCGGTTTACTTCCTTTCCTCCGTCCTGACGGAAAATCCCAAGTCACTGTTGAATATGAAGGCGTGAAGCCGCTTCGCGTGGATTGCGTGGTTATTTCATCGCAACACAGTGACAAAGTTGAGACCGCGAATTTGCGTGAAGAAATCCAGAAGCACGTGATCGATCACGTCGTGCCGAAGTCGCTGGTGGATAAGAACACGAAATACCACATCAATCCGACCGGACGATTTGTGGTTGGCGGACCGATGGGTGACGCTGGATTGACCGGACGCAAAATCATTGTGGACACGTATGGCGGATATAGCCGTCACGGTGGAGGCGCATTTTCCGGCAAGGATCCAACGAAAGTGGATCGCTCGGCCTGCTACATGGCGCGTTACGTTGCGAAGAACGTGGTTGCGGCGGGACTTGCGCAGCACGTTGAAATTCAGTTGGCGTACGCCATCGGAGTTGCCGAACCGGTTTCCGTAATGGCGGACACGTTTGGCACCGGAGTGATTCCCGATAGCCAGATTAAGGATTTGATTCGCGCGCATTTCAAGCTGACTCCACGCGGAATTATCGAAGCGCTGAATCTGCGCCGCCCGATTTACCGCCAGACGGCCGCCTATGGACACTTCGGCCGCAATGAGGAAGGTTTCTCGTGGGAAGTTACGGATCGCGCGGACGCACTGCGGCGTGATGCCGGGATTTCGGCGCCAGCAGGCGCGGAAGTTACCGCGCGGCGCTAACAATTTCTTCGTTGGCCTGCTGCATCGGCCCAATCAGAATTAATTTCAGGAATTAAAATACGAATTCAGGAGCATACGCTTGTCAACTACGACGCAAAAAATCAGCGGAGACGTGAAAGACATTGCGCAAGCCGAAACAGGCAAACGCAGAATTGAATGGGCAAATCAGCAGATGCCCGTGCTGCAACTGATCCGCAAACGCTTCATCAAGGAACAGCCGCTGAAGGGCATTCGCATGTCGGCGTGTTTGCATGTGACCAGCGAAACGGCGAATTTGGCAATTACTCTGCGCGATGGTGGCGCGGACGTTGTGTTGTGCGGATCGAATCCACTTTCGACGCAGGATGACGTTGCGGCGTCGCTCATCAAGGACTACGGCATCGCGACGTATGCGATCAAGGGCGAAGATAATCCGACTTATTACGCACACATTAGCGCTGCGCTGGATCACAAGCCGCAAATCACGATGGACGACGGCGCGGATCTGGTTACGCAACTTCTGACCAAGCGCACGGACTTAATTTCAAACGTAATCGGCGGCACGGAAGAAACTACGACTGGCGTGATTCGTCTTCGCGCAATGGCGAAAGACGGCACGCTGAAATTTCCTGTGATCGCAGTGAATGACGCGCAGACGAAACATTTCTTCGATAATCGCTACGGCACCGGGCAATCCACGCTGGACGGAATTATCCGTGCGACGAATTTGCTGCTCGCAGGATTGAAACTGGTCATCGCAGGCTACGGATGGTGCGGGCGCGGCGTTGCGATGCGCGCGAAGGGATTGGGCGCGGACGTAATCGTCACGGAAATTGATCCGACGCGCGCAATCGAAGCGGTTATGGACGGCTTCCGTGTGATGACCATGAACGAAGCCGCTAAAATCGGCGATATTTTTGTGACCGTAACAGGAAACAAGAGCGTTCTATCCGGTGAGCATTTTGAAAAAATGAAAGACGGCGCGGTGATTTGCAACTCCGGCCACTTCAATGTGGAAATTGATATTCCTGCGCTCGAGAAAGTTTCCAGCGCGAAGCGGCAGGCGCGTCCGTTCGTGGACGAATACGGCCAGAAAGATGGGCGCAAGATTTATTTACTCGGCGAAGGCCGCTTGATTAATTTGGCCGCGGCGGAAGGGCATCCGGCATCTGTCATGGACATGAGCTTCGCCAATCAGGCGCTTTCTGCGGAATACATGCTGAAAAATTACAAGGAACTGGGCCACAAAGTTTACGCGGTGCCGGAAAATATCGATAAGCACATCGCCAAACTGAAACTGGAGTCGTTGGGAGTGCAGATTGATAAGTTGACGCCGGAGCAGGAACATTATTTGGCGTCGTGGAATGAAGGGACGTAGGAAGAACCGGCAAATTCGGCGATAATCTTTGGCGGCAGCCTAAAACGGCTGCCGCCTTTTTTATTGAAGCAGCGATGGTGGACGAAGGAGAAATATCCCGATGTTTGCGATCACGGGAATCACCGGCAACGTGGGTGGTCAGGTAGCGCGCAACCTGCTCGCTGCAAAAAGGCCTATCAGAGCTGTGATGCGCGACGTGGGCAAAGGAGCGGTCTGGGCGCACCGAGGTTGCGAACTGGCTGCGGCGGATATCAATGATGTTGCGGCGCTCACGGCGGCATTCAGCGGAGCCGAGGGCGTATTCGTGCTCGTTCCGCCGAACTTCGATCCTTCTCCAGACTTTTCCGAAGCGCGGGCAATTGCCGCCACGTTGCGTTCAGCGCTTGACGCAGCGCGGCCAAGGAGAGTCGTATACCTCTCGACAATCGGCGCACAGGCGAATCAATCCAATCTGCTCACGCAGCACACCATTATCGAACAAGCGCTTCGAGATTTGCCGACGCCAATTGTGTTTCTGCGGCCTGCATGGTTCATGGATAATTCTGCTTGGGACGTTGCTCCGGCAATCAGCAGAGGTGTGATTCCGAGTTTTCTTCAGCCGCTAGACAAAATGTATCCGATGGTTGCTACGGCCGACATCGCGCACACAGCTGCCGAACTTCTTGAGGAAAAGTGGGACGGTCAAAGGGTGGTCGAGCTCGAAGGGCCACGTCGCGTGTCTCCTAATGAAATCGCGGCCGCGTTTACTCGCCTGCTGGGACGTCTAGTCAGAATGGAAACTGTACCGCGAGCTACTTGGGAGTCTCTGTTCAAATCACAAGGCATGAAAAACCCGACGCCGCGCATTCAAATGCTGGATGGCTTCAACGAAGGTTGGATCGAGTTTGAGAATGGTGAAGCCGGCTCGCTGAAGGGAAGCGTTGAAATTGAATCCGTGCTGAAAAATCTTATCGAACGCGAGAAAAAGTCGTGAGCATTTTCTTCTGCTCTGACGCACGTCGCAAATTTCTGCAAAAGTGTTACTCTTACTTCCTGGAGAAAATGGTTCTCGCGGAATGATGCAAGACTGGGCTGACTGGGCACTCGATACAGCTAAATCGCGCGGCGCCACTTACGCCGACGTTCGCGTGATGGATATTCGCCATCGCGATCTTTCCACAAAAAATGGTCAAGTAGGAAATCTTTCTGAGAGCCAGTCTCTTGGACTTGGCGTGCGCGCGCTTGCCGGCGGTTCGTGGGGATTTGCGGCGACGGATCGTTTGACGCGAGAGGGAATTGCGGCGTGTGCGGCCGAAGCGGTCTCAATTGCGCACGCATCGGCGCTCGCAAAGCTTCATGACGTTCATATGGTTCCCGAGCAGGCCTATGTGGACACCTGGCAAAATCCATTTGTAAAAGACCCGTTCCGCGTGCCGATGGAAGCGCAGCTCGACTTGCTTTTGAAAGCCGACGCGGAAATGCGCAAAGTAAAAGGTGTGACACTCGCCGAAACTTCCATGGCGTTTCGCCGCATTGATCAATTATTTGCGTCTACGATTGGTTCGCGCATTCATCAAACGCGAGTGCAATCCGGCGCGGGAATTGTGGCCACGACTTTTGCGGGCACGGAAATTCAGAAGCGCTCCTATCCAAATAGTTTCGGCGGCCAACACATGCTCGCGGGATATGAACTCGTTGAATCGCTCGATTTAGTTGGCAATGCGCAGCGTGTTGGCGAAGAAGCTGTGGCGTTGCACAGCGCGATTCAATGTCCTGAGGGCACGAAGACAATTATTTTGGACAGCTCGCAGCTCGGATTGCAGATTCACGAATCCATCGGACATCCCATCGAACTGGATCGCGTCCTCGGAATGGAAGCAAATTTTGCGGGCATGAGTTTTCTGACGCTCGAGAAATTGAACACGCTGAAATATGGTTCGGATATTGTGAACGTGGTCGCCGACGCGCGGCTTGCGCATGGCTCTGGTCTCGGCACGTTTGGATATGACGATGAAGGCGTGCCCGCGCAGTGCACCGACATTATCAAGGACGGAATGTTCCGCGGATATCTTTCTAATCGCGAAACCGCCGCGTCCATCGGGCTGAACCGTAGCGGCGGCACCATGCGCACGGAAAGCTGGAATCGTCTGCCGATTATTCGCATGACCAACATCAGCATTCATCCCGGCAAATGGAAATATGAGGACCTGATTGCCGACACGGACGATGCGATTTATATGGAAACGAATCGCTCGTGGTCCATCGACGACCGCCGCTACCATTTCCAGTTTTCCACGGAAATCGGCTGGGAAATTAAGGGCGGCAAAAAGGGTCGGATGATTAAGCATCCGAGCTACAGCGGCATCACCACGGAATTCTGGAATAGTTGCGACGCGATTTGTTCGCGTGATTACTGGACGCTGTGGGGCACGCCGAACTGCGGTAAAGGTCAGCCGATGCAGACGATGGGGACGGGGCACGGAGCATCGCCGGCGCGATTTAAAAATGTGCGGGTGGGAGTTGCGTTCGCAAAATAAATAATCAATGAGCCCAGCGAAGAAAACCCGGCGCCTCATCACCGCGCGAAAATCGGCAACTGCGCGCGATGCGATGCTTTCGCAATCCGAACTTCGTCGCATCGCCGAACGCGTCTTCAGATTGAGCGAAGCCGACGAAACGGAAGTAATGATTGACGTAACGTCCGACGCGCTTACTCGTTTCGCAAATAACACGATTCATCAAAACGTCGCCGAACTCGGTCTAACAATTTCCGTTCGCACTGTTTTTGACGGTCGCACCGCCCGCGCCACGACAAATCGCACCGACGACGCATCCCTCGCGCAAGTGGTGGCGGCGTCATC
>DASYNR010000091.1:0-5405 GCA_036008485.1 Candidatus Acidiferrales bacterium
CGTGCTCGCGGACGCGGACAGAATTGAACATGAGGACCTCCGGGAATCTGTTTCCAAGTTGTGCGTGCAATTTATCATACTGTTTGGTGACGACCAATCTGACGGCGTGAGGTGCGGGCTCCAGCTCAGTTTGTGAGTTGCCCGTCGCAGGGAGCGGAGCTATTCTTGGGGAACGGGCCGAATCGGCGGAAAAACCATTCGGATGTGGCCGGCATCCTATTCGGCACAGGAACTTCAGCGTGAAACTGCGAGCAGAAAATCGAACGCGACGAGTGATTTGTTGGATGGTGCTTGCGTTTGCGATGAGCGGCGGCGCCGTGTTATGCGCGCGTCAGAATTCGCAGCAACAATCGGCACCTCCTCCACAACAGCAGAAAGCGCCGCCGGATACGGATCAGGAGAAGAGCGATAGGGATTTGCCGGCGCAGGCTTTTATGCCGCGCGGGAAAAAGCTTTGTCTGACGGATGGCACATTTCAGATTGTGCGGAGCTACGAGAAGCAGGGCGATTCGGTGCGTTACTACAGCTTGGAGCGTTCGGCGTGGGAAGAAATTCCTTCGACGATGGTGGATTGGAAAGCCACAGCACAGGCCGAAGCCGACGATGCGAAAGCGCAGAAAGATTTTGCGGACAAAGTGAAAGTCCGTGACACGAACGAGCACGCGATGGAACAGTTGGATGTGGATGCGAGTTTACTTGTAGCGCCGGGCACATTTTTACCGCCGCAATTGGGAATGTTCGCACTAGCGGGCAAGGATGTTGTGCCGCTAACAAAGAGCATGGCGAAAATAAAAATCGATAAAGGGCGCGAAGTGGAAAAAGCGCTATCCGGTGTGCCCATGATTCCGACGCGGCATTTTATGGAATTGAAAGGGAAGCGCGCGGTGATCCGCATGCCCGCCGGAGAGCTGGAGTTTTATTACCGGATACCGTTGGACGAAGCGGAACCGGATGTCGAGCTACTGCGTGCGCAGCAGAAAGGCGATTTGCGCGTGCTGGAAACGATCAACACGAATGTGGTGAGAGAACAGGAAGAGAAGCGGAAGACGGTTGCTCTTCTAAAGTGGGATGTGGCTAAGGGCGTGTATCGCTATACGATTTCCGAGCCGATGGAACCGGGCGAATATGCGTTGACGATAAATTTGCCGGATGAATTGAATTATTATGTTTGGGATTTTGGAGTGGACCCGGCGCCCGCGGGGACGGTCAAGAAGAAATAAGATTCGGGGCGGCTGAGGGCGCAGCAAGCAGCGCCCCTACATTCAGTTCAACCGGCGCGTGAAGTCCGCGCTCACAACTTATGGAAAGCGCGATTGTGGCAACGACCATGCCCCATGGAATTATCGGAGAAATCCAAAAGAGCGATGGCGCGAAGCGAAGAAGCGCGAGCCATGTAAGTACGGCGCCCACTCCCCAGGCGAAGGCGATTATTTTCGGCCGGGCTCGCCAGGACATGTCAAAGGAGCAGAGAGTTTCCATGAAGACGGCGAATGGAAAGCCGACCACAAGATCGATAAAATAATGTTCACCTGTGCCGATTGTGGCTGCGATAGTAAAGATCAGGAATAGAAACGCGACGGCGCGAACCCACCATGAAAGTCCACGGGAATACCACCAAATCAGAAGGACCCAGGCCATGTGAAGCGAAGGAATCGCATTGCGCGGACCGACTGCGGCAATTTCCACGAGCGGAAGATTCATAGTTTGCAGACGCGTGAGCGGATGAAAAGGAAATTGCCACAGCGAGATGAGGCGCGGACCGAGCGCGGGAAACAAGTTGTAGGTGGCCACGCCGATCGGACCGGTAGCTACGAGCGCGGTGACGGTCGAAAGAGCTTTGCCTTTTCGCGCGGCAATTTGCTGCGCGCAGACAAGCGCGATCGCCAGAGGCAGGCCTTCATAGAAAAAGACTGCAGTGCTTCTTAGAAGATGCCACCGTACGAACGCCATTCCCATTTGAAAACTGATTTGCGTTCCCAGACTGCCGTCAAATGAATAGAGGAACAGGTCCAAAGCTTTCGGATGCATCCGCTCGGCCCATTTAAGAGTGGATGCGACACAGGATTCAACTGTCAGTAGAAGGACGGCGCAAAACGTGGCGTATTGGAGAACCTTGCGCTCCGCATCGGGAGCCCAGATTGTGCGGACGCAGAGCACCCAGAAACTGCTGAGACCCGCAAATGCAAGCCAAAGAAACGAATGATACCAATTGTACAAAAGCATGTAGGCCACAACGGCGTGCAGCAGCGTGAGAGCAACGACGAAGACCGCGTCGTCCCGGCGAGGACGAACGCTAAACAGGATCAGGATCATGCTTCCCAATGTCAGCGTGAACATCGGAAACATCACTGCCATCACGAATATCGTGCGGTTGCAGGCTACGTACGCGGCGAGCGGCACGACGATTAGCGTGAGAATTATCCGAATGAATCGATGGCTGTTGGGTGACATTTGCGGCTAACGTGATTTTCAAATGCGCCTGACAAGAGGCGTCAATTCCATTTTCGCGGAACGTGAAAGGCGAGTCACTGCAGATTTGGGATGTGGTTTCTTAGTCGCCAAGAGTACTAAACGAGAGCAGAAATTCACCGGGCGTAGAAAAAAAAGTCCCGGCTGCCATTTGGCAACCGGGACTTTTGTGATTCTGTGAGTTGTTGTTCGCTTTAGCCTTCGGCTATCGCGCCATCCGCATCCTTGCGCAGGAATTCCAGAGCTGCCGCTTCTTCCGGCGAAAGATCCGGAGTGATGGACATATCCTGCGGCATGGGTTCCGGAACTTCCGTGAGCAACTGGATGTTGCGGTACCATTCGAGGCCCGTGCCGGCTGGAATCAAGCGGCCCATGATGACGTTTTCCTTCAGGCCGCGCAGATAATCCACTTTTCCGGCCACAGCGGCTTCGGTAAGCACGCGCGTGGTTTCCTGGAAGCTTGCCGCCGAAATGAACGAGTCGGTGGAAAGCGACGCCTTGGTGATTCCGAGGAGCAGCGGACGTCCAGTTGCGGGACGGCCGCCATTCGCGATGACGCGATCGTTTTCTTCGCGGAACCGGAATTTATCAACTTGCTCTTCGAGAAGCATGGACGTGTCGCCGACGTCTTCCACTTTGACCCAGCGCATCATTTGGCGAACGATGGTTTCGATGTGCTTGTCATTGATGTTGACGCCCTGCAGGCGGTAAACCTCCTGAATTGCGTTCACCAAGTAAGCCTGTGTGAAGCGTTCGCCAAGGACGGCCAGCAAGTCGTGCGGATTCAAAGGCCCGTCAATCAGGGGTTCGCCGGCTTTGACGCGCTCGCCTTCCTGCACTTGAATGTGGACGCCGCGAGGAACGGAATATTCCTTCTGCGTTCTGCCGTCTTCGCTTTCCACATAAATCTTGCGCAGGCCCTTGCTGATTTCTCCGTATTTCACCACGCCATCGATTTCGCTGATGACGGCGGGATCCTTCGGCTTGCGCGTTTCAAACAATTCCACGACGCGCGGCAAACCTCCGGTGATGTCCTTGGTCTTCGTGGACTCGCGAGGAATTTTCGCGAGCACGTCGCCGGGCATAACGTCAAATCCGTCGGTGACCATCAAGTGCGCCCGCGAAGGCATCAGGTACTTCTTGCGAACCTTGCCTGATGAATCGCGAACCATGACGGTCGGCTGATGCTTCTCGTCTTCCGGCGGAAGCATGACGACGTTTTGCGCCAGGCCGGTGACTTCGTCGACCTGTTCTTCAATGGTGATGCCGGGCTGCAAGTCTTTGAACTGAATGGAGCCGCCCACTTCCGTAAGAATCGAGAAAGTGTACGGATCCCATTCGGCCATCTTGTGGCCCATCTGAACGGTATCGCCTTCTTGTACGAGCAAGCGCGCGCCGTAAGGAACTTCGTGGCGTTCTTTTTCGCGGCCCTTTTCGTCAACGACGAGCACGTGACCGCCACGGTTCATAACAACCGTGGTGCCGCCGCGTCCGCTGACGTGTTTGATATCCGCGAACTTCGCGAAGCCGGCGCTGCGTGCTTCTAGTTCGGATTGTTCCGCCACGCGGCTTGCAGTTCCACCGATGTGGAAGGTGCGCATGGTCAACTGAGTGCCGGGTTCACCGATGGACTGTGCTCCGATTACGCCCACCGCTTCGCCCATTTCCACCGTGCGCCCGCTGGCAAGGTTGCGGCCGTAACAGCGCGCGCAAACTCCACGGCGGCATTCGCAAGTGAGCACAGAGCGAATCTTGACACGCATCACGCCGGCCGCCTGAATCGCGCTGGCCAGCTCTTCACTGATTTCCTGGTTCACTTCGACGATCACGTTGCCCTCGAAATCTTTAATCTTATCGAGAGAAACGCGGCCAACAACGCGATCGCGCAGAGGCTCAACTTCTTTCTTGCCCTGCTCGAGAATCGGCTCGACGTAAATACCGTCGCTGGTGCCGCAATCGATTTCCGAAATGATCACGTCCTGCGCCACGTCAACCAGACGGCGAGTGAGGTAGCCGGAATCGGCCGTCTTCAATGCTGTGTCCGCCAGACCTTTACGAGCGCCGTGCGTTGAAATGAAGTACTGCAGCACGGTAAGGCCTTCGCGGAAGTTTGAAGTAATCGGAGTTTCGATAACTTCGCCCGACGGCTTGGCCATCAGTCCGCGCATACCGGAAAGCTGGCGAATCTGCTGTTTGGATCCGCGAGCGCCCGAGTCAGCCATGACGTAAATCGGATTGATGACGCCTTCTTTGTCCTGACGTTCCAGCGCCTTAAACATTTCGTCCGCGACGCGCTCGGTAACCTTGCCCCAGATGTCGATAACTTTGTTGTAGCGCTCGCCATTGGTGATTGCTCCGTCGTGATACTGCTCTTGAACCTTCACGACTTCGCGTTCGGCGGCTTCCACGAGTTTCGACTTATCGCCGGGGATCAACATGTCGTCAATGCCGATGGAGATGCCGGACTTGGTGGCGTACAAGAAACCAAGTTCCTTCAACTCATCGAGCATGAGGACGGTGCGTTCGATACCGTAACGAAGGTAAACGTAGTGCACGAGTTGCTGCACGCCCTTCTTTTTCAGCAAGCCATTGACGAACGGCGTGCCGGCGGGCAGTGAGTCATTGAAAATCGCGCGGCCTACAGTTGTGTTGACGAACTGCTTCTCAAGCTTGATCGGCTCAGTGTGGACTACGTCCTGATCGTCGTACGCGGTGCCGAGGTCGATGACTTCACCGGTGTAGCGCAGACGGACAGGGCTGAGAATTTCCACTTCGCCGGCTTCGAGAGCCAGAATAATTTCTTCCACCGAACTGAACGCGCGGCCTTCGCCCTTCGCGCCCGGCTTCGCCTTGGTCAAATAGTAGATGCCCAAAATCATGTCCTGCGTGGGCACTACCAGAGGCAAACCGTTTGCCGGAGAAAGCACGTTGCGCGA
>DASYNR010000092.1:0-2415 GCA_036008485.1 Candidatus Acidiferrales bacterium
AATGTCGCCGCGCCGATGAATCTCTTGGAATTTATTCGCGCAAGCGATCACGCCGCGCTTTTGCATCTTTCCACTTGCTACGTCGTCGGCAAACGCGATGGACGCGTCCGCGAAGAAGCCTATCCAAATTACACTCCGGCAGGCGTGGCGGATTTCAATGCCGAGCACGAATGGAAATCTTTGGACGAAACAATTCGCAACGTCGAAGCGCGCGCGCAAGGCCCGGAAATGACGGCCGCTCTTCGCCGTCAAGCACTCGGACGCCGCAGCGATCCATCCAAATTTCCCGCCGACGAAGTCGACAATGTTTTGCGCCGCAATCGTCAGCGCTGGATTCGCAATCGCCTCACGCGCGTTGGCATGCGTCGCGCGCAACGTCTCGGCTGGCCGAATACTTATACGCTCACAAAAAGCATGGCCGAATCCATGTTGATTACTCGCGGCGCCGGATTGCCCATCGCGATTGTGCGCCCATCCATCGTTGAAACTTCCACTGATTTTCCGTTCGCCGGATGGAATGAGGGCATTAACACTTCCGCGCCGCTTTCTTATTTGCTGGGCACATATTTTCGCCAGCTGCCCACCAACGCGCGAAAATGTTTGGACGTGATTCCCGTGGACATGGTCTGCCGCGGAATGACGCTCATCGCCGCCGCTCTAATTCAGCGCCGTCATCTGCGCGTCTATCAACTCGCCACGTCAGCGTCGAATCCGTGCAACATGGGCCGCTCAATTGAATTGACCGGCCTCGCGCATCGCAAACATTATCGCGCTCAACAAGGATTGGAACATTGGCTGCGTTTGCGATTCGATACCATTCCCGTCTCGAAAAGCCGTTACCAAAAAATGAGCGTGCCCGCGCAAAAGGCCGTGATTTCGCGCATAAATCGCGTCGCCGCGTTGCTGCAATTTAAGCAGCCGCTGATGCGGCAGGAACGCGGTCTGGATCGCATCGAAAAATTAATCGAATTGTACGAGCCATTTATTCTGCACAACGAGCAAGTTTTTGAAGCGGAGCACGTGCAATTACTTTCCGAAGCGCTTCCGGAAAATGAACGCGCCGCATTTGCGTTCGACGCCAACATCGTCGACTGGTGGGAATATTGGATCAACGTCCACATTCCCGCGCTGCGCAAGTGGTGCTATCCGCTGATCGAAGGCCGCGCGATCGAAGCGCCGCCGAAGCGCTCCGTGCAATTTGACGCCATCGCCGTGCAAAATGATGGCGACGTTCAAAATGATTCCGACGATTCTCCGACGCCCGCTGCGTCGCAAAACTAATGGCCATTTTCCTCACAGGTTCCACAGGCTACATCGGCGCGCACATTCTTTCCGAGCTGCTCGGCCACAGCACCGATCGCGTCAACGTGCTGGTGCGCGCGAAAGATCAACGCGAAGCCGAAGAACGTTTGTGGCACGCGATGCAACTGCATCTGGATTTCCCAAAATTTCGCGATTATCTCAACGAGCGCATCACGATTTTCCGCGGCGATCTAACCGACTCGAAATTTGGCCTCGACGAATCTGATTATTCGCGCGCCCTTGCCACCACAGATTCAATGCTGCACTGCGCAGCCTCCCTAAATCGCAAGTCCGAAAAAAATTGCATGAACGTGAATTTGCGCGGCACTCTGGAAATGATTCAAATGGCACGCCGCATTCAGAATGCAACCGGCCTGCGCCGATTCAGTTTCGTCAGCACCGTAGCTGTTGCGGGCAAGCGCGAAAATGAAGTTGTGACTGAAGACGCCTCAATAGACTGGAATCGCTCGGACTACGATCCCTACGCCCGCACAAAAAAATTCTGCGAGCACATGGTCCACGAATTATTGCCCGACGTGCAAAAAACTATTTTCCGCCCAAGCATCGTACTGGGCGACACGCGCTACGGCGCAACAACTCAATTCGATATGGTGCGCGCATTCGTTTTCCTGGCCAGTCTGCCCGTGCTTCCGCTGCGTCCCGACGACCGCATCGAAATTATTCCGGTGGACTACGTTGCAAAAGCCATCGCCACTCTGCACCAAAAAGAAAAGCCGCTTTTCGACACCTATCATCTTTCTTCCGGCACCGGCTCCGAATCCTGCAAACAAATTACAGACGCCATCGCCAAAGAATCCGGTAAAAGCAAACCGATCTACGCGCCGTCTATGGCGCGCACGTTCACGTCAATGGTCAATTCCATCGCAAATCGCACCGGCAAGTTGGGGCGCAGCGCCGTCCTGCTGAAAGTTTTTCTGCCCTACATTTATTGGAACACCGTGTTTGATAATTCGCGCGTGATTGCAGAAATGGGAAGTGTTCCCGAACCGTTTTCAAAGTATTGTTTCCCTCTGATGAAATTCAGCCGCGAAAATCATTTTCAGTATCCTTATAAGCCGTGGCCCGCCGCGTCCGCAAAAACTAACACCGAAG
>DASYNR010000093.1:0-3094 GCA_036008485.1 Candidatus Acidiferrales bacterium
ACGCGAACGTCGTTGCCGCGATTGGCTTCGGGAAAGTCATGCTCGATTTGCTGGAGCATGGAGTCGAGTTCGGCTTGCGCTTGTGCGGCGGTGCAACCGGGACGCAATCGGCCGACGGTGCGAAAAATCCAGACGTGGCGAGTTGCGAAGTTCGGAGGAATGATGAGCATCATCGGAACCCAATAGTCCACCGAGTCGTCGTCGAAGCCGGCGGGCATCACGCCGATCGCAGAGAAAGTAAGCGTGCGGCCGATGTGAATTGTGCGGCCGACTATATTGGGATCGCCGCCGAATCGCTCGGTCCACATGCGATGGCTGAGCACGACAACGGGAGGGGCGCCGGCGACGTCATCGGATTTGGAAATAACGCGGCCCAAGATTGGAGAGACGCCCATCACGTCAAAAAAATCATGCGTGACGGCGACGCCGTTCACACGGACGGGATCGGAACCTTCGCGAAGGATGCGCTGGTCGGGCATAGTTGCGGCGAGATTTTGAAAAACTGTGGAGCGCGATTGCCAATCACGAAATGTTAAATACGTTGTGCCCAAGAAAGAGTCAGGGGCGCTGCGCGGAACTTCGCTGGCAACGACGAGTTGTTCGGGATGCGGATAGGGCATGGAGCGCCAGAGAACGGCGTCGGCGATGCTGAACATGGCGGTGTTTGCGCCGATGCCGAGAGCGAGAGTAATGATGGCGACGAGAGTGAACGTGGGATTTTTGCGGAGTTGGCGCACGCCATAGCGCGCATCCTGCCAAAGATTTTCGAGCCATTGCAGATGCCAGACGGCGCGGACGTCTTCGGAAATAATTGTAGTGTTGCCGAAGGCGCGGCGAGCGCTGTCTTGCGCTTCGCGTGCGGAAATTCCCTCGGCGAGATTTTCTTCGGCTTCGAGATCGAGATGATTGCGTAGCTCTTTGTCGAAGTCGTTGTTCGGTTCGCGCGAATCCATTTGAAATGCCTCCTACTGTGCGTGATTCAAAACGCGGTGAATTGCGGCGGCCATTTGCGTCCACTTGGAACGTTCGCGGACGAGTTGTTTCCGGCCGAGCGGAGTTAGCCGGTAATACTTAAATTCGCGATTGCGTTCTTTGGACATTTCCCATTTGGCGGAGATCCAGTTTTTCTTTACGAGACGATGGAGAGCTGGGTAGAGCGAGCCGTGCTCGACCTGAAGCATCTCGTCGCTGGTGCGCTGAATGTGTTTGGCGACAGCGTGGCCGTGCGTTGGGCCGGTTAGCAGCGTGCGCAGGATGAGCATGTCCAGCGTGCCTTGCAGGAGTTCGGCGCGGTCTTGAGTCTGTTTTTTCATGATAGTAGGGAGTCTACCATCTAGAGCCTCTGTATAGTAGACGGTCGACTATGGAAAAGGTTTCTAAGTAATTTGCACGATTGGAGGCGGGCGGGTCGCGGACCCGCCCCTACGGTTCGGCGGCCAGGACCAGGATGGGGCGATACGTGCGAGGGACGATGGCTTCGGCGATGGCGATTAATTTATTTTCCGGGCTGAAGATGCGGAGGCGGTTGGGTGTCCATTCGCCGGAATCGAGTTCGGTGGTAGCGCCCTGGGCCATTGCTATCGAGCCGGGTTTTATTTGTGTGGGGACGATATTGAATTTTGAGCCGTGGCGGATTTGGCGTTCGATGATGGGGAGCACGTTGAGGCGCGGAAGTTCGGGCAGCAGAAGCTCGAGCGGAAGGAGGTAGCTGGATAGCTTTTCAGCGCTTTGCTTGGACGCTTCGTGGAGAGACTCGACCGTGAGGGCTTGGTCGAGAGTGAATTCGCCGACGGCGGTGCGGGCGATTTCTTCGAGATGCGCGCCGCAGCCTAAAGTTTGTCCCATGTCATGTGCGATGGAGCGGATGTAAGTTCCGGAAGAGCTCTCAATGGCGATTTTTGCGCGCGAGCCTTCGATTTCTGTGACGCGAAATTCGTAAACTTCAATTTCGACGGGCTTTAATTCGACGGGCTTATTTTTTCGCGCGAGTTCGTAGGCGGCTTTGCCCTGAATTTTTTTTGCGGAAAAGGGAGGAGGCATCTGCGCAAAGCGGCCGGTCATAGCGGCGGCCATTTTTTCAATTTCGGCGCGATTTAGAACTGGAGCGGTATCCGGGCCTGTTGCTGTGCCGGCGGAATCGTATGTATCTGTGGAATAGCCGAAGCGGATTGTGGCGGTGTAGCGTTTTCTGCGGCCGATATAAAATTGCGCGAGGCGCGTGGCTTTGCCGAGAAGCAAAACGAGAACGCCGGTGGCGAGCGGATCGAGAGTGCCGAGGTGGCCGATCTGGCGGAAGCCGACGATGCGGCGCACGGCGTCAACAACATCGTGCGAAGTTTTTCCGCGCGGCTTATCCATCACCAGAGCGCCATCAAGCGACGCCGGTTTTACGCTGCGCGGCATTCGTTATGTTTTCTCCGTCGGTTCGGAAGGCGGCTTCGGTTTGTTCTGACTAACTTCGCGCAAAAGATCGTCGATGCGCTGGGCGGCTTTGGCGCTCGTATCAAGCAGAAAACGGAGTTCCGGGCTGCGGCGAATCTGCATGCGCTCGCAGAGTTCGTGGCGGATGTATCCGCTGGCTTTTTCGAGTCCGGCGATGGCGTCGGATTGTTCTTCCGGCGTGCCTTCAACGATCACGTAGACTCGCGCCTGCTTCAGATCCGTCGAAACGCGCACTTCTGTGACGGTCATGCTGACTTCCAGGCGCGGATCGCGCAGCTCTCCGGCGAGCATGACGTCAACTTCGTGATGAATTTCTTCTGCGATGCGTTCGTGGCGGTGACCGACGAGTGTCATGTGGTTTACCCTCCGCTATTTAATGAGAGTAGTTTGTTGCGAATAAGGATGCAAAGGTTTTGAAACAAAAAATTATAGCAATTCGATTTGATGATTGACCAAGCGGCGGCCGAGAAGAGTTTCGGAATCTTCCAGGACGCCTTGCAGCGCATGTTCTACAAAGCCTGCTTGATCGGCCAGAGTTACAACTCCGACGGTGAAGCGTTGCCAGAGATCCTGATGTTCAATTTCGGCGACGGCCACATTGAATTTCTTGCGCAGGCGGTCTTTCAAGCTGCGCAGAACCTGGCGCTTATCC
>DASYNR010000094.1:0-4041 GCA_036008485.1 Candidatus Acidiferrales bacterium
TCCGCTCACGTCTGTGCGCACGATGCAAGATGTCTACGATCATTCACTCGCGCGAACTTCTTTCGCTCTCGTAATGCTCGCCATCGCCGGCTCAATGGCGCTCGCGATCGGCATCATTGGAATTTATGGCGTAATCTCCTATACCGTTTCGCAACGCACGCGCGAAATTGGAATCCGCCTCGCGCTCGGCGCGCAACAAAGCGCCATCACACGAATGTTCGTGCAACACGCGCTGCTGTTGGCTGGAATCGGCGCCGCAATCGGACTCGCAGGCGCCATCGAATTAATGCAATTGATGAAATCACTTCTCTTCGGAATCAGTCCGCGCGATCCGCTCACGTATGTTGTCGTGCCAAGTGTTTTGATATTGGTCGCCGCGTTCGCCAGTTATTTTCCAGCGCGGCGCGCCGCCGCTGTCGATCCGGCAAACACACTAAGAGCGGATTGATCGTCGAGGAGTGTTCGAGAAAAATTCCCCAGTGTGCCCGTCGCAGCGCTTGCAAGTCTCAGATTGCCGTCCTACGCTTAGATGAACTATTTCGAGCGCAGGGAGAAATTCATGAACGCCGCAGGATCTCGCGCGAACATTTTCTGCTCGCGATTTAATTTACGTGTGCCAATTCTTCTTGGTCCGATGTCCGGCGCCAGCGCCCCTTCCCTCTCCATTGCTGTCGCAAATGCCGGCGGACTTGGTGCGTGCGGCGCATTACTGATGCAACCAAACGAAATCGTAGCTTGGGCAAATGAAGTTCGCTCCGGCACAAAAGGACAATTCCAGATTAATTTGTGGATTCCCGATCCGCCGCCGAAGCGTGATCCTGAAAACGAAACGCGCGTCCGGAATTTTCTCGCGATTTGGGGCCCAGCCGTTCCGCCGGAAGCGGGTGACGCAACGCCACCAAATTTCGCCGCTCAATGCGAAGCGCTGTTGGCCGCTGCGCCGCCGATCGTCTCGTCCGTGATGGGAATTTATCCGCCGGAATTTGTTGCAAAACTAAAAGCGCGCGGCATCGCGTGGTTCGCGAATATTTCAACTGTCGCAGAAGCTCGCGCTGCAGAAGCCGCCGGCGCGGACGTGATCGTTGCGCAGGGATCCGAAGCCGGCGGACATCGCGCCATCTTCAACGCAGCTGATGCGGAAGCAAAACAGGTGGGATTGTTTTCTCTGGTTCCTGCTGTAGTCGACGCTGTAAAAATTCCAGTCGTTGCAACCGGCGGAATTGCGGATGCGCGCGGTGTTGCCGCCGCGCTAATTCTTGGCGCAAGCGCGGCGCAAATCGGCACCGGATTTCTTCGTTGCCCGGAAGCGAAAATAAATCCGGCGTGGTCCCGTGCACTGGCGCAAACAGCGCCGGAAAATACCACGTTGACTCGTGCGTTCAGCGGGCGCGCCGGACGAAGCATCGCCACAGATTACGTCCGCGCTGCGACCGCTGATAACGCGCCACGAAACGCTCCCTATCCGGTCCAACGCGGACTAACCTCGGCAATGCGCGCGGCCGCGGAAAAAGCCGGCGATGCGCAGCGCATGCAAATGTGGGCTGGCCAATCTGCATCTCTCGCGAAAGCGGAGCCTGCAGGCGAAGTTGTCCGTCAATTGTGGGAAGGCGCACAAGAACTTCTCGCGTAGCGTTCTACGCCCATAGCATTGCGATCAGTTTCGTTGCATTGCGGCCAACGGCGGCGCAGACTGATGCATCTAATGTTTTGCATCTCCCGAATGAGGAATTTCGCGTCATGAATTTCCGAACAGCATTTGCGCTGATTGCGATTTCGTCACTCGCCGCAGTAGTGGCGCGAACGGATTCGTCCGCCGAAATGCGGCACGACAATTTGTTGAGCCGGCAGTCCGGCAATGCTGCTGCGAAACCAGCAACGCCCGTTCTCGTCGAACTATTCACCTCGGAAGGCTGCTCGAGCTGTCCGCCCGCCGATAAGTTGCTCGCGCAAATCGACACGCGTCAACCAGTCAGCGGCGCCGAAGCCATCATCCTCGAAGAACACGTGGATTATTGGGACGATCAAGGATGGCGCGACCCGTTCGCTTCTAAAGCGGCCACGCAGCGGCAAGAAGATTACGCAAAAATTCTGCACGCGGAAGTTTATACGCCGCAAATGATTGTAGATGGCCGCGTCGAGGTTCTCGGAAGCGATGAACACGCGGCGCAGCGCGCCATTCAAATTGCGACCGGCGCGCCGAAAACGGACCTGGATTTATCGTGGGTTGGCGCAACAGCCGCCATCGGCGGCCCAAAACTTTTGCGCGTGCGCCTAAAACAATTGTCCGACGCATCTGCCTCGGACGGGAAAAACGCCGAAGTTTTTCTGGCCATCACTGAAAGTCATTTGCATTCCGACGTGCGCCGCGGTGAAAATGCCGGCCGCGGGCTGCAACACGAAGGCGTCCTTCGCAGGCTCACCAGCCTCGGCAGAGCAGATGGCACCGGAGAATTTTCATACGGTGCGCAAATTCCCGTAAAACTTTCCCCCGACTGGATACGCGAAAATATTCGCGTCATAGTCTTCGTGCAGGATACTCGCTCGCGCCGAATTTACGCCATTGCGACGACTATGTTTTAGACGCGGGAAGTGATTGCCGTTTCAATGCCTATCGGTGGAATGAAAACAAATTCAAGAAGAATGCAAAATGAGCACCCAGGGTGTGCGCGCGCGGTTCGTAATCAAACACGTCTAATAGACAGAAGAAACCCACCACAATAGTGAACGAGAAAAGTCGGCGTATCCACGGAATACCCCCGGCCGGCATCGCCGGGCGCGATCGCATCTGCGATATGCAGATTCCCAAGCCAAGCAGAAATGTATAGAACGCATAGACCTGAAATCCCGTCACCGCGGCGCGCAATCCCAAATCGTGCACATAGGCAAAGTCTCTGCAAAAATGGTAGATCATATTTCCCAACGTAGCGGCCGCCATCGTGGCGGCTATCTTGCGCAGCCGCGGATACTTCTTGAAGTACCGCATATACACCGGGAAGAAGAAGAATTCCACAAGCAGTTCTTTGAAATAATAATAGAAACGATTCCAGAATTCCGCGATGGTCTGCGATTCAAGCGGCCGATACGTATTTCGAAGGATGTAAAAACCGGCCATACGGCAACAGGCTACCGCAACATTCCCAGATACGTATATCCCGAGCACGGCTTGAACAAAATGGGCAATCAGGCTTGCCCATGCAATGCCAGACGGAAGTTGCACCCCTGTTGCCGATAAATTGATCGCGGTTTCCAGTGTTGGGATGTGCAGATTGGGCAACACCAATCCAGAGTGATGGAATACCGTAGCAGGAGCCTTCCAGAACTCTCCGTACAACACAACTTGAAGCAGATGCCGGAGACGCTGCAAGACGGCTATCCAAACCAATAATTTCACGGCTTTCAGCTGCACCACACTTAATTCCCGGCTGGTCTTTGTCTCAACTTTTCTTAAATAGGCCCGGCCTTTTCCGACCGGAGTGGACGACACCAGCACCATATTGTAAAAAGGACGCATCGCCCCGAACTGCGCTACAAATCCATCTGCCGTTTTCGATCCGGCATCCTTCAATGCGTATGCGAAGTACCACAGATACGGCGAGAGAAGTGCGATAAGTAGCCAGATAAGTGTTCGCGGATCGCCGTGCAGTGGGACAAGACCCGCCACCAAAAGTATTGCCGCGTAACAGCAGATCATGACCAGGACGGGTCGGCGAGCCAGAAATGATCCTTGCCGGTTGCGCACGTACCAGAACAACAGCGCAACTCCGCAAAAAATAGCGGCTAGATCGCCACCAACCAACATGTCCAGAATCCAACGTTGATTCAGATGTCCCGTTTCTGCGAGCCCCCCTATGAAATCCCAATTTATCCAGTTGTTGTGAAGGAATAACCAGAGCACTGCTGCAAGGCTTGTGAGGATCGTGCGATGTTTAGGCAGGAAGCTCAGAATTCCGGTAACGAGCGTCAGTTCAGGCCAACCATGCAGCCCGTCAATCTTCAACGCGGCCGCAAAGCCTGCCAGCAATACCAATTTGCCCAAAGGGC
>DASYNR010000095.1:0-9873 GCA_036008485.1 Candidatus Acidiferrales bacterium
AATCGTATTGCAGAGGATATGCTCTACAGCAACTCGCTGGGCGGCTGGATTGCGAAGCGAGTGCACGCCGATGGATACGCGACCGCGCGAATCAATATGACTTTGGGAAATCCGCCGAAACTTGTGGCGGAATTATTTGTGTGCACAACCGGTGTGTGCGTGGATAGCGTAACGATCGACGGGCCGCTCACATTGACTCCTGAAGAATTTGCGGATGCAGGCAAAGATTTTCAGCCGACTCTGAATATTGCCGTGACGCCCGCCGGAGTGGACGGAGTTACGCATCCGAAATGCGTGGCGTGTCCGGTGCCGGTGATTCCGCCGGAGCTTCGCATCGAAAATTTTCAGGGCAGCTCTCGTTTATTGGTCACAGTTTTGTGGGACGGAACGCCGTACGATATTTTTGTGGTGAGTCCGGCGGGGCATGGATTGGATACATTGGCCATTGACGCGGTGCTTGGGTGGAAATTTACGCCCGCGCACGACGCGAAAGGCGAGCCTGTCAGCGCTCAAATGGAGCTGGAAATTCCGTTTAAGATTGAAGGCATTCCTGTGAAAAAAGTAGAAAAGAAACCGAATTGAAATTTCGAGCAGAGTTTGGCGCGGGTGGTTGGAGGATGTGGATTTTGCGACGGATTATTTGCGCGGTTGGATGCTTGCTGATTGCTGGCGCGATTTGTGGCGCGCGGCAGACGGCTGTGGCGGCAAATTCTGCACCGCAAGCAAACATTTCGACGGCCGAAGTCTCCTCACCGGAAATGGATGCGCTGGCGACGAAAATCTTAGAGAAACTCAACACAGACAAGGTCACTTCGGTCGTGGTTGTGGGCGGCGGGAGCCGCGAAGGCAACGTAAGCGAGCTTGCCGTAGATATTCACGATGGCATAAATGACGCATTGGTGCGGCAGGCGACAGGCCTCCATGTCGCTTCGCGCACCGAGACCGCCGCGGAACTGAAGCGGTTGCACGTCTCTATCGGAATGCTTTACACCGATACGCTGGCCGAATGGATTGCAACCAACGCGCAGGCGAACGGACTGGTTACGATTTCGGCAAAGCGCATTGAAAATGGACATGCTGTCACCATTACGGCGGAAATTCTTGATAAGGGCACAAAAATTGTGCACGACAAGAAAACAAAACCTGAAGTTTCGTCGGCAAAATTTGAAGAGCAGATAAACTTAACGGATGCCCAGATGCAATCCGCGATGCGCGATTATCACGCGCCTATGAATACTCCTGTGAGACTTCCAGAAAAAGACGGCTCTTCAATGCCTAAGTGTATTTACTGTCCGAGACCGGCCTATTCCGAGGTAGGGCGCACGAGCAGGCTTAACGGCACGATGCATATTGTGCTCACGGTTCTTCCAGACGGGACGGCGGACGACATATTAATAGCAAGTCCCATTGGGTATGGAATGGACGCGGCTGCGGTCGATGCGCTGTTGACTTGGAAATTTAGTCCTGGTCTGGACAAGCAAGGGCACCCTGCTGCGTTCCAAGTGCCAGTCGAAATTCGGTTTGAGTCGTACTCGCAGTAATGGAACGGCGCGCAAAAAAATGACGCAGATTATTGTTCCGAGCTACCCTACTGATCCGTCCCCACCAATTGCGCCGCATCAATTTCGTTCCAGCCGGGAATCACATTCGTGGCCAGAGTAATCTTCATGTGGTCGGACTTGAACGCCGTCTTCGGAAATTTCACCATCAAATAATTCAGTCCCGTGGCTGGATCATTGCCTGCCCACACAACATGAGCGTTTCCGCTTTCGTCGAACAGTTCCACTTTGATGACCGCGCCGGAGCCGCATGATTCGCGGATGCGCGCTTCCGTCGCGTGCACCGCCTTCGGATATTTCAAGTCCAGCCATTCGATGCCGGAGTCAGGAGTCTTGGAGGTCCAAGCCTTTCCATCGTCGCCATATTTTTCAACGTTGGGCAGTCCCGTGGCTTGATTGGGCGACCAGGGCGCTTGACCCTGAGCGTCGTTGTAACTGGAAGAAGCGGTAGCGAGAATCGCCCACTCGCCATTTGGATCATTCTTAATTGCGTCCTGCTTCACGGCCCAGTCGGCCGCGGCAAGTTTCGCAGTTGTGTCAGCGGACGAGCCGTCGGCATTCACCACTGGCGCCGCTGCTGGAGCCGCGGCCGGCGCGGGCGTTGGGGCAGGTGCCGGAGTCGCCGCGGACTGAGCTTGCGGCACGGGCGTATTTGATTTTCCGCAGCCACCGAAAATGACGAATGCGCCAAGCACGAGCACAGCCGAATATTTTATTTTCCGGATGGATTGCATCGAATCACCTCTAGCAGTCTCGCTTCACTAAAGAAGACGCGGTGACTGTTGGCGGGCATCCTATTTGAGCGGGAAATGAATTGTCAAGGATTTGCGGGGGATGTGACACTACGCCGTCTTGCGCAATTCTCCGAGCACCAGCTTCGCAACTTCCTTCAGCGTCTCAAACACCCCGCCGCCATTAATCGCGGTCGCTTCAATAATCGGCTCGCCCTTGCGCTGAAGTTTCTCTTTCAATTCTTCCACGGAAAGGATGTGCGGCAGATCGCGCTTGTTCAGTTGAAGTAAGTACGGAATCGTTTCAAAGGAAAGATTGTGTTCCTTCAAATGTTCCTGCAGGTTATCGAGCGTTTCCAGATTCGCGTCCAATCTTTCTTCCTGCGAATCGGCGACGAACACAACTCCATCCGCGCCCTTCAGAATTAATTTTCGGCTGGCTTCGTAAAAAACCTGTCCGGGAACGGTGTAAAGGTGCAGACGCGTTTTGAATCCGCGAACGGTGCCGAGATCGAGCGGAAGAAAATCGAAGAAGAGCGTGCGGTCCGTTTCCGTGGCGAGCGAAATCATTTTCCCTTTTTGATTTGCGCCGGTATTTTCGTAGATCCACTGCAGGTTGGCCGTTTTTCCGCCAAGGCCGGGACCGTAATAGACCAGCTTGCAGTTAATCTCACGAGCGGGAAAGTTGATAAATGGCACGAATCGTCGAGTCTCCGATACGATTTATAACACACGGGTGCGAAGGGGCCAATGAGCAAGCGCGAAAGCGTTTCGAGAAGCTAACATTTCGGGGGCGGGGAGGCGAAATTGGCCATATTTGGCGGGTTTGACCACAAAGGGGGCGTCTGTTAGCATGCACCCTATGTCACGCTCGAAAAAGCCCGCCAAACGGCGGTCCGCACGCATCAGGGGTGGAGCGCAACGCTCCAAGCTATTGAAAAAGAAGCCAGTTAAGAAGGCGGCCGTGAAGACTCCGCCAATCAATCTGGTGGACCCGCTGATTCAAGCGCAACTGAAGACCTACGAAGAAGCACTGCGAAATTTCCAACAACAAAAATTTGGCAAGGCAAAAGAACTGTTGGAAAAAGTGATTATCGGCCCGAGTAAAGAATTGGCCGAACGCGGGCTGGTTCATTTGCGAGTGACCGAACAGCGCATCAGCAGAACGCCGGATGCGTCCATGCGCAGCGCCGAAGATCATTATCAACACGGCGTGGCCATGATGAATCACGGACGCTGGGATGAAGCGCGCGAACATTTGGGACGCGCGCGCAAAATGTCTCCGAAAGCGGACTACATTGTTTACGCCATGGCGGCGCTGGATTGTTTGACTGGCGAAGCCGAGGCGGCTATGGAAAATTTGAAGCTGGCGATTGAGCTGAAGCCGGAAAATCGATATCACGCACGCAACGACGAAGATTTTGCTTTCTTGCAGGAAGATCCCCGATTCACGGAACTTCTTTATCCGGAACGCGAAGGCGCGGGCGGGTAGCTTGTCGCCGGCGTGGACGTCCTAGCTAACAAAAGACACGAAGTGACGGGCAAGAATCCAATCCCCGAAAAAATTGAAGCGAATGCCGGGCGCGTTGTCGCTGTCGGCGGAGGCACGGGACTTTCTTCCGTGCTGCGCGGACTGAAAAAATATGTTGCGCCACCGTTGTATGCCACGCCACTGCACCGCGATGAAGTCGAATATCCAATTTCAGATTTGGCGGCGATTGTTACCGTTACAGATGACGGCGGAAGCTCCGGGCGTTTGCGGCGCGAGTACAGCATTCTGCCGCCGGGTGATATTCGGAATTGTCTTGTAGCGCTGGCGGATGACGAAGCGCGGCTGAGCCGTTTATTCCAATATCGATTCCCATCCGGTCGTGGATTGGGCGGACACAGCTTCGGAAATTTATTTTTAACGGCACTCAGCAATGTGACCGGAGATTTCGCGGAAGCAGTCCGAGTAAGCGGACAAGTGCTCGCCATCCGCGGCAGAATATATCCGGCGACGGTTCAAAACGTTTCGCTCGAAGCGCTGATGTACGGTGGGCGCGTGGTAAAAGGCGAGACGCGAATCGCTAAGGTGCGAGGACGCATCAAACGGCTGAGTCTTTTTCCACGCCGGGTCAAGCCGCTGCCGGACGTAATGAACGCGATTGAAAATGCCGGTGTGATTCTGCTGGGGCCGGGGTCGCTCTACACCAGCGTAATTCCGAATTTACTGGTGGCCGGAGTTGCGGAAGCGATTGCGAAGTCGAAAGCGGTTCGCGTTTACATTCCGAATTTGATGACGCAGCCGGGTGAGACCGATGGAATGAGCGTGGCGGATCACGTTCGCGCGATTTACCGGCACACCAGGCGGCCTCTGTTCGATTGCGTGGTGATCAATCAGCAGGCAGTCTCGCCGGAAGTGGCCAAGCGATACAGCGCGGAAGGCGCGGAGCAGGTTGTGGCTGATGTGAGCGAGTTGCAGAAATTGGGTCTGCGCTGCGTAGATGGAAATTTCCTCGAAGAGCACGCCGTCGTGCGGCATGATTCGGCGCGGCTGGCGAAAATGTTGGTTGAAGAATTTGTGATGAAGCGGCGGCCTCGATCGATCGGATAAGCCCCGCGTCGGAGAAAAATTGGAAAACGATTTCCTTTCCCGCCATCGATTTTTCAGATGTGCGCTTTTCGTCGTTGTCGCGGCCGCCGTATTCTGGATCGGAAGCCTGCAACTAAAAGCGTCTCGCGAGTACGGGCGTGCCACCCGATGGCCCGTGACAGCGGCCAAGATCGCGTCCTCACATGGCTATGTCGCTCGTTATTCTTGGAGCGATCTGGGAAATAAGAACTGCGCGAAACTTACATACAGCTATGTTGCAATGGGCCAACAACTTGAAGCTACGAACACCAACCTCAATTTCGTTTGTTGGCCGGATGGATACGATTTTGCCGCGCAGCATCCGGCGGGGACTGCCGTGCAAATTGCGTATGATCCGTCAAATCCTTTCGTCACTTTTGTTCCTTCCAGCGTACGGGATCCGGGCTTTCCGTGGGGGTATTCGATCTTCGGCACTCTGTTCGGTGTGGCCGCTCTGGTGGATTTAATATCGTTGCTTTTTCGGCGGCGTGCGAAAAATGAACCTGCAATTTGATTTTGGTTCATCGCGAGATATCTCGTTGAAGCCGAGTTGTTGTCAATTTCGAGGCGACGTAAGCTGTTACTTACTAAGTGGGAAAGCGCTACTCAACTTTCCTTGCGCGTGGCCAAGCAGGCTCGTATACTTGCCCCGCTGGGCAGGCCGTCGGGGCGCAGCCAGTTTCGGGTCCGCGGGTCAGACACTTCTTCACACGGTCACCACGGTCATCGCTTTTCCGAACGACAGAATCGTTCAGAAAATTGTTTAGGTCACTACTCGGAAGACTGTTCAGAAGATTGCTCGGAAAATCCTCGGGAGAGATTGAATGGCGCCAGTTAAGACAGCAAACGAGTTCAACGTCTACGAATCGGCGGAAGCGCGTTTTGAAGAAGCGGCAACGCGCCTGGGTTTGGAAGATGGGCTTTACCGCTACATGAAATATCCGAACAAGGAAATTACGGTTTATATTCCCGTCACCCTGGATAACGGCAAGCTCGAAGTTTTCACCGGCTATCGCGTGCATCATTCAATCGTGCGCGGGCCGTGCAAGGGCGGAATTCGTTTTGATAAGAATGTCTCGCTGGATGAAGTGCGCGCGCTGGCCGCGTGGATGACCTGGAAATGCGCAGTCGTGAATATTCCGTTTGGCGGCGCAAAGGGCGGAGTGATTTGCGATCCGACCCAACTTTCCCGCGGAGAACTTGAGCGCATCACGCGGCGTTACACCGCCGAGCTGAGCGAATGGATTGGTCCTGAGCGCGACGTTCCCGCGCCGGACGTCGGCACGAATGAGCAGACCATGGCCTGGGTGATGGACACATATTCGATGCACGTCCGCCACACCACCACCGCAGTCGTAACTGGGAAACCGATTGCCCTCGGCGGATCTCGCGGAAGAAAAGAAGCCACCGGACGCGGCTGTTTGATCGTTTGCGATCGCGCCATCGAGCGCCTTGGCATGAAGCGCGAACAAACCCGAGTGATCGTGCAGGGATTCGGAAACGTCGGCTCCATGGCCGCGATGTTGATGCACGAAGCGGGCTACAAAATTGTGGGCGCGGCGGATATTTTCGGCGCTCTCTACAACGAAGACGGATTCGATATTCCCAAAATGATTGACTGGGTTTACGTGCAGAAAAAACCGCTCCCAGAATTTCCGCAGGGCGGCGTGAAATTTTCTTCGCAGGAAGTGTTGTTCCAGCCGTGCGATGTTTTGCTGCCTGCGGCGGTTGAAAATCAAATCACCACGCAGAACGCGCATCGCGTGCAGGCGAAAATACTTTGCGAAGGCGCGAACGGCCCCACCACCTCTGCCGCAGACGCAATCATGGATAGCAAAGGCGTTTTCGTGATTCCAGATATTCTCGCGAATGCCGGCGGCGTCAGCGTCAGCTATTTTGAATGGGTGCAGGATCGCCAGGGCTTCTTCTGGCGCGAAAATGAAGTGAACGAAAGATTACGAGATATTATGGAGCATAGCTTCGATGAAGTGGTACGATACGCCGAAACTCATGGCGTGAATAATCGCATCGCCGCCTATATGCTTGCGATTGATCGAGTTGCCATCGCACTGAAGTTGCGCGGGATTTACGCCTGAGAAAAGTTTTCCTGCCCGAACGTTGGCAGTCCTGAATCTGTGATCACGGAGCACGCGCCGGACTCCTGATCGAAACGCATCCGCGGCGCGATTCGTCGAAGTAGGCAATTCGAGGTTCGCCCAAAAATTAACATGTGCGCCGATCACATATTGCCCGGCAATCAGAAGTCTGAGGCCGAACACCGCGCGGATATTTGCACCGCCGGAAACTGGCTTTATGAACGCGGGTTCATCCCCGCGTGCGACGGCAATATAACTGTTCGACTCGATTCCCTGCGCATCCTCGCCACTCCCCGCGGATTCTGCAAAGGCATGATGGCGCCCGAGGATCTGGTCATCACCGATCTCGAAGGCCGCAAACTTTGCGGCAAGCATGAACCATCTTCCGAACTCGCCATGCATCTTTTAATTTATAATCGCCGCTTGGATGCCAACGCCGTCTGCCACGCGCATCCGCCAATCGCAACGGGATTCGCCGCCGCTGGCGTGCCGCTCGATAAACCTTTGCTCGCGGAAATGGTCGTCACCTTCGGCAGAATTCCACTCGCGCCTTTCGCTCTGCCCGGCACATCCGAACTTTCCTGGTCGCTCGAGCCGCTCGTTGCGGATCACGACGCAATCCTTATGGCCAATCACGGCGTAGTCACTTATGGCGCCGACCTCATCTCCGCCTTCCATCGCATGGACGTCGTCGAGCACTACGCGCGCGTCTCCCTCGTCACCGAGCTTCTCGGTAAACAAAGCTTGCTTTCTGGCTGTGATGTGGAAAAATTGCTCACCACACGCCAGCGCCATCCGAACTAAAGGCGCAACGGCATTTCTTGATTAATAGTGGCGTCTCCGGGGGAATCAGAATGAGTGAAGCGCTCGGGATGGTCGAAACCAAAGGTCTTGTGGCGATGATCGAAGCCGCTGACGCCATGGTGAAAGCCGCGAATGTCACGCTCGTCGGCTGGGAAAAAATCGGCGCGGGTTACGTCACCACAATGGTGCGCGGCGATGTGGCCGCTGTGAAAGCCGCCGCTGATGCAGGCGCCGCTGCCGCACGACGTGTCGGCGAACTCGTTTCCGTCCACGTGATTCCCCGTCCGCACGATTCCCTTGAAGCTATTTTGCCGATTCGCAAAAAAGAAGGCGCAGCCTCCGCAGGCTCTTCCGTCGGAGACTAGCTGATTTAGGGTTCGTAAAAATTATCGAATGATTCTCGGCCGCATCGTCGGAACAATCGTCGCCTCGCGTAAAGATCCGCGCTTGGAAGGAATGAAACTCCTCATCGTAAAACCCATCACTCCCGAAGGCGCGGACGAATCCGGCTATACCATCGCAGTGGATACAGTCGACTCCGGATTCCGCGAAACTGTTTTGCTCGTCACCGGAAGTTCCGCGCGAATGGCCGCAGATTGCAAAGATCGTCCGGTGGACGCGGCAATCGTCGGCGTCGTCGACACAGTTCAGCTTGACGCCGCGCATGAAGGCGAACTCGCCAGTTCCCGCCGGAAATAAAATCATGCAACTCGGTCGCGTCATCGGCACAGTCGTTTGCACGATGAAGGACGCGCGCCTCGTCGGCCGCACAATGTTGGTCGTTCAGCCGATTGATAAGCACGGCGCGGAAAAGGGCCGCTCGATCGTAGCGCTCGATTCCGTCGGCGCGGGCGTCGGCGAAACAATTTACTGGTGCCGCGGAAAAGAAGCGAGTTTTCCATTTTTACCCGAAGAAGTCCCGACCGAAGCAACCATAGTCGGCATCGTGGACGATATTAATTTACCAATGGCGGATCGTAAATAGTTGTTGGTCGAAAATTTATGCTCATAGGCAAAGTAGTCGGCGACGTAGTTGCAACTCAGAAAACTCCCTCCCATGTGGGGCGGAAAATTCTTATCGTCCAACCCCTGCAGCTTGACGGCTCGAATCGCGGCGAAGCCGTTCTCGCGCTCGATTCCGTCGACGCCGGCGTTGGCGATCGCGTGCTTCTCGTCACCGAAGGATTTTCCGCGATGACGGCCGTTGGCCGCCCAAATTCCCCGATCGATATGGCCGTAATCGGCATCATAGATACAGTGGATTTAATCGAAGGCGCCCGCTAACTGTTTACCCTGAGCGAAGTCGAAGGGTTTATCCTGTGCGCCGTCGAAGGATACTGTGATATAGCTGTTACTAAATCGGCGGCAATTGCAGCGTTCCGTATTTTCCACTCGTGTGAATTCGATACAATACTCGTCTTGGGTTTCGGGGAAAAATTGAGGAGACAACAATGAATTTCCAGATCAAACGAATCCTTTCAAAGTGGCCCGTCCTGCTTTTGCTCTTGATGATGCCTGCGCTCGTGCTCGCACAGCAAGACGACAAAGATAAGGATAAGAAAAAGAATCCCCCTCCGCCGCCCAAGAACACCACCAAGACGAATCCGCCACCGAAAAATGCGCCGCCTCCAAAGGATAATCCTCCGCCGAAAGAAGGTCCGAAGCAGGGCGTCGTTCCTCCGTCCGGGAATCCCTCGAATGGTGGTCAACCGAACAATGGTCAGCCTCCGAAAACCGGCCAACAAAATGGCGGCCAAGCAGGACAAGGCGTTCAGCCCGTTCAGCCTCACAACGGAGTTCCGCCCAACGCCGGTGGTCAACCGAACAACGGCCAGCCAAATCGTGGCAATCAACCGAACAATGGCCAGCCCAATGGTTTCCGGCCAAACAATGGCGGCGAACAAGTCCATCTTCACAACGGCAACGCCACAGTAATTCGCAACACCAACTCTCACGTCACCACAATTCACACCAGCGCCGGCGTCACAATTAATCACACCGACTACGGCCGTCGCGTCGTCGCCGTCCGTCCCGGCGGAGTGACCGTCGTCACCATCGGCAATCGTGGA
>DASYNR010000096.1:0-6979 GCA_036008485.1 Candidatus Acidiferrales bacterium
TTTAATCATCCGCGCTACATCACAAAATAATCACGACCCGTCAAAATTAGTAACTACCCACCCCACTTCCTGTTGAGGCTTAACACTCCTGCAACGTAGAATGAGCATCCTTACCGCGACGCAGTTCACGGAGCCAAATAATGTCCGACGCGAAGAAGCAAGAAAATCTTGACGCGCTGCTCGAGGAGAATCGGAAATTTCCTCCCTCCGAAGAATTTCGGAAGCAGGCCAACGCAAACGATCCGGAAATTTATGAACGTGCGCGCCGGGATCCCGAAACTTTTTGGGCGCAACAAGCGGAACGTCTCGATTGGTTTACAAAGTGGACCAAAATTTCTGAATGGAATGCTCCGTGGGCGAAATGGTTTCTCGGCGGAAAAATAAATATCACCCACAATTGTGTTGACCGCCACGCCGCCTCATCGCGCCGAAATAAAGCCGCCATAATTTGGGAAGGCGAACCCGGCGATTCGCGCGTCATCACTTTCGGAATGTTGCAGCGTGAAGTAAATAAATTCGCAAATGTTCTGAAATCTCTCGGCGTCCGCAAAGGCGATCGCGTCGCAATTTACATGGGAATGATTCCCGAATTGCCCATCACAATGTTGGCCTGCGCGAAAATCGGCGCTGCTCACAGCGTAATCTTCGGCGGCTTTTCCGCCGAAGCATTGCGCGAGCGCATCAATGACGCAACCTGTAAAGTTCTCGTCACCGCTGACGGAGCTTGGCGACGCGGAACTGTCATCACTCTAAAAGCCCGCGCCGACGAAGCGCTCACGCAAACTCCAAGCATCACAAATGTAGTTGTCGTCGAACGTGTCGCCAAAATAGATCCCTCCGCAAAAGCTCCGATGCAATCAGGCCGCGATATTTGGTGGCACGAAGCAATGTCCACAGCTTCCGGCGAATGCGCCGCGGAACCAATGGATTCCGAAGACCTGCTTTTCATCCTCTACACAAGCGGCACAACCGGAAAACCAAAGGGAGTCGTTCACACAACTGGTGGTTATTTAGTCGGCGCAAGCACAACTCACTACTACATCTTCGATATTAAGGATAACGATGTTTATTGGTGCACCGCAGACATCGGTTGGATTACAGGTCATTCCTACATTGTTTACGGCCCTCTCGCAAATGGTTGCACATCACTTTTGTACGAAGGAACGCCCGACGCGCCGCATCGCGGCCGCTTCTGGGAAATCGTAGATAAGTACGGTGTGAATATTTTGTACACTGCCCCCACCGCCATTCGCACATTCATGCGCTGGGGAAGTGAGTGGCCGGAAAAATATAGTTTGAAAACTTTGCGATTGATCGGCACCGTTGGTGAACCAATAAATCCTGAAGCTTGGATGTGGTATCACAAAAATATCGGGCATGAGCGCTGCCCGATTGTTGACACTTGGTGGCAAACAGAAAACGGCATGATTTTAATTACTCCGCTTCCGGGAATCGTTGCTACAAAACCCGGTTCTGCAACGCGTCCATTTCCAGGAATTGAAGCGGAAGTAGTCGACGAAAAAGGAAATAAAGTTGGTCCCGGTGGGGGCGGATATTTATTGCTCACTCGTCCTTGGCCTTCCATGCTGCGTGGAATTTATGGCGATCCCGAAAGATACGTTCAAAATTATTGGTCGCAATATCCCGGAAAATATTTCACCGGTGACGGTTGCAAAGTTGATTCCGATGGATATCTCTGGCTTCTCGGTCGCGTTGATGACGTGATGAATGTTGCAGGACATCGAATTTCTACTTACGAAGTTGAAAGCGCGCTGGTCGATCATCCCGCAGTTGCTGAAGCGGCTGTGATTGGACGATCGGATGAATTAAAAGGGCAGGGAATTTCGGCGTTCGTCACGTTGCGAGAATCTGCGACGGCGAGCGACGCGCTGAAACAAGAAATTCGCCAACATGTGGCCACAAAAATTGGCGCCATCGCAAAGCCCGACGATATTTTCTTTTGCAGTGAACTGCCGAAAACTCGAAGTGCAAAAATTATGCGCCGTCTTTTGCGCGATGTTGCCGAAGGCCGCGTTTTGGGAGACACAACAACGCTCGCTGATCCAACTGTGATCGCCAAATTGAAAACGCAATATCAAGACGAAGGATAATTTCAGTGTACGTTTGTCTGACGCGCTGAATTTGACGCGCATGATTCTGCAAACTAGGATGATGTAAGTGGCGACGACAATTTCACCTGCGACGACGGAAAGCGTGTTGAAAGACACGCTCGGGCGACCGCTCGCAAATTTGCGGCTGTCGGTAACGGACCGCTGCAATTTGCGTTGCCAATATTGCATGCCGCTGGAGGACTACACCTGGCTTCCGCGCGAAGAATTGCTCACGTTTGAAGAAATTGGCGCGCTCGTGGAAGTTTTCACTGGCCTCGGCGTTTCGCGGATTCGTTTGACGGGTGGCGAGCCATTGTTGCGGCGCGATTTGCCAACGCTGATCGAAATGCTCGCGAAAAATTCCGGAGTGAAGGATCTTGCGCTCACCACAAATGGAACTTTGTTGAGCGAGCAAGCAGTTGCTTTGCGCGCTGCAGGACTTGGACGGCTGACAATTAGTTTGGACACTCTGCAGCCCGCGCGATTTTGCGCGTTGGTGAAACAGGATATGCACGCGGAAGTTTTGGCGGGAATTCGCGCGGCGCAGAACGCGGGATTTTCAGGAACGAAAATTGATGCGGTTGTGATTCGCGGATTTAACGATGACGAGCTTTCCGATCTGATCGAATTTGGCCGGACGCAAAACGCCGAAGTGCGATTTATTGAATACATGGATGTTGGTGGCGCGACGGATTGGTCAGCGGAAAAAGTATTTTCACGCGCGCAAATTCTCGCGTCATTGGAAAAGCGATACGGAAAAATCGAAGCGTTGGATGTGGATTCGAGTGCGCCCGCGGAACGATATCGCTTGGAAGATGGAACTGTTTTTGGAATTATCGCTTCGACTACCGCGCCATTTTGCCGCAAGTGCGATCGCAGCCGATTGACAGCGGATGGTCTTTGGTATTTGTGTTTGTATGCGCAGCAGGGGATTGATCTGCGGAAATTAGTTCGCGCCGGAGCATCGCGTGAAACAATTTCCGCGGAAGTCGCGCGAGTGTGGACTTGGCGCGCGGATCGCGGCGCGGAATTGCGCGCTGCTCAACCGGGGCGCGGAGTTTTTGTGCCGGTGGAAATGTTGCGGCTGGATACTCATCTTGAGATGCACACGCGCGGAGGCTAGAGTTGGCTTCCGCAAAAAAATCTTCGACAATTAATTCCACCAAATCGACACGAGAAATTCCTCCAATAAAATCCGCGCGGAGCGTTGAAATTACTCAAGTGGTTGAATGGCGTGAAGGAAATTCGCGTCGTGTGGAAGACTATCTTGCCGCGGAAGAGCCGTTGGAAATCCGGATTGGCCGGAAACCGCTTGTGGTTACGATGCGAACTCCCGGAAATGATGAAGAACTTGCCGCGGGATTTTTGCTGACGGAAGGAATAATTGAAGAGCGCGCGCAACTTGCGGAAATAGAAATTCCGGCGCGCGGAAGAAATCTAGTGCGCGTGAAGTTGGCGCGAGGAGCGCGGATTCCATCGGCGAGTTCGCGGCGATATTTCGCGGCGAATTCCAGTTGCGGAGTTTGCGGCAAAGCGTCAATTGATTCTGTGCGCGCGCGAAATATTCGTCCACTGAATTCGGGATTCCGAATCAGCGCAGATCTGCTTTGTAAATTGCCGGATTTAGCGCGGCCTTCGCAGGAAACATTTGGCCGAACTGGAGGGCTTCACGCCGCAGCGCTTTTTGACGCGGCAGGAAATCTAATTGTACTGCGCGAGGATATCGGGCGACACAACGCGGTGGATAAAGTGATTGGTTGGGCGCTTCTGAATGGGCGGGTTCCGATAAATGATTGTGCTTTGTTGGCGAGCGGGCGTGGCGGATTTGAGATTGTGCAGAAATCTATCGTCGCAGGAATTCCTGTAGTAGCGAGTGTTTCCGCGCCTTCGAGTTTGGCGGTGGAATTGGCGCGGCGAATGCGATTGACGCTCGTGGGATTTCTGCGTGGGCAGAGATTTGTGATTTATTCGGGCGAGGAGCGGATTTTATAAAGGTAAGATGACAGACTGAAGGCTGGCGCTACAAGGGCGAAACCATTTAGGATTTTAGACGTTGCTGCGCTTCCAGATAATCCTGCCAGGTATTTAAATTTCCAAAGAGATTTCCATCCGGTGAAAATTGTCGCCACTCATTTTCGGGAATGCGATGCAGGTTTAGGTCTGCGAGCGCTTCGGTAACTTTGCGGACTCCGCGATCGAGAGCAGTAGCCAGAATTGGCGCACAACTTGCGCGGTAAATTGCGCAGAGCGGTTCGAGTCCGCGATTTGTTTTGGGAACAATCGCGTCGATTTTCAGCGCAGTATCGGTTTCCGATTGTGCGGTGTGGCCGAGTAGAAATGTGAGCCACTCTTTTGTTAGGAACGGCATATCGCACGCTAGAATCAGGCACCACTTTGATTGCGCATTTGCGAGCGCAGTAGCGATTCCTCCGAGTGGACCGAAGCTCGGCCAAGAATCGGTAAGCGTGGGCAACCCGAAATTGGAATAAGGATTCGTAGCATTCGTGTCATGGGGATTGACAGACTGGCTCGCGGAAATTACCAACGTGGTTTTGGTGACGAGCGAGGTGAGAAGATCGGCGGTGCGTTGGAACATCGGCACACCGGACAATTTCAGGAACGCTTTGTCACGGCCCATGCGGGAGCTTTTCCCTCCGGCGAGAAGAAACGCTTCGACATTTTTAAGTACAGGCATCAGAGCTATCGTGCGTGATTGGACGCGCGGAAGCAAGCGAGCAAGCTTTTCGCCGAATGATGGCTTGACCGCAATTGTCGGCAGGAATATGTTTTCCGGCAAGGGATTTTGAACGCGCGGATTTGTTTTTAGAACGAGGTGCGAAGCAATGAATAGTCTCGGCACGTTGTGGCAAGACATTCGTTATGCGATTCGCACGCTAGCGAAAAATCCCGGATTCACTACGGTTGCGATTCTCTCGTTGACGCTGGGGATTGGCGGCACGACGACGATTTTCACGCTCGTGAAGGCAGTGTTTCTTCAGTCCGTTCCTGTTAAGGATCCGGCTACCGCGCTGATTGTTTATTCCACGCAGCAAACTGCCGATGGAAAAGTGACGCAGTTTTTACAAAACTCCTACCTGAACGCGCTAGATTATCGTGCAAATAATGATGTGTTCAGCGGGCTCTCTTTGGTCGTGAATGCGGGAGACGAGTTGAAAGTTTCCGGCACTGGAAAGCCTGAAGTTGTGGACGTTCAGATGGTGAACTGGGACTTTTTTGACATTTTGGGAGTGAAGCCTTTTCTAGGAAGAACTTTTGTGGCGGAAGAAGACCTGACGCCTGATTCGCATCCGGTCGTGATACTGAGCTACGGTGTTTGGAATTCCAAGTACGGCGCGGACCCGAAGATTCTGGGGAAGATTATCCGACTGAGCGAGCAGGACTTTTCGGTGGTCGGAATTATGCCGAAGGAATTCCACGATATCGGAAGAATTGGAAGTCCGGATATTTGGGCCCCCATGATGATGCACGACCAGTTACTGACCGATTCGCGCAAGGATTGGTTCAGCCGTCGAAGGGCCCGGCTGGTCGATATGGTGGGAAGATTGAAACCGGGCGTTACGTTAGCGCAGGCGGTCACATCGATGCAGTCACTCGGCGCGCACCTAGCGAAAGTATATCCGGCGGATAATTCGGGACGAACGGTGGTGATGACGCCGCTGAGCGAATCAAATGTGCCGCCGCAACAGCGCGGTTTGTTTGTGCTGGTCGGGACGCTGATGATGGTGATCGTCGGCCTGGTGCTTTTGATCGGTTGCGGAAACGTGGCGAATCTACTGTTGGCGCGGGCCATGCAGCGGCGCCGTGAATTCGCGATTCGGCTCTCGCTGGGAGCTTCACGCTGGCGTTTGATGCGACAGCTAATGACGGAGAGTCTGTTGATTGGGCTAGCGGCTGGTGGGCTGGGAATTTTGTGCGCCTACTGGTCGAGAGATTTGTTGTGGACGCTCTTGCCCGGCGGCCGGCCGGAAAATCTGGATTTTTCACTCGACGGTCGAGTGCTGTTGTTTACGCTTGGGCTTTCGATTTTTGCGACGCTGCTGTTCGGGCTGGCACCGTCGCTGCAAGCTTCAAGTCCTAATCAAATGGCATCACTACGAGACCGCACAGACCGACCGAGCGGCACCAGCCGATGGTATGGACTTCGCGGAATTCTAGTGACCGCTCAGATTGCTTTTTCTCTGATTGCGCTGACAGGTTCGGCGCTTTTCATTCACAGTCTGCGCAATGCACAGGAAGTTGATCCGGGATTTGAAGTGAAGCACGAGTTAGTTCTGGGTTTGAATCCGGGAGGAGCGCACTATCCGCAGGGACGCGCAGAACAATATTATCGCGACGCTTTGGAGAAAGTGCGCGCGCTGCCAATGGTTGCTGACGCCGGAATTTCAAATATGGGGCCAATCAGCGAAAACCTTTCGTATTCAACTTTTCCTGAAGGAGTGGACGCGGCTGATCCTCGAAACGCCTGGCAATTTCCTGTGTTTGCGGTTGCGCCGGGATTTTTTTCGGCGGCGGGGATTCCTTTTGTTCGCGGACGGGATGTGAACGACTTGGATGGCCCGCAAACAAATCATGTGGTGATTGTGAACCAGGCGCTTGTGGATCATTTGTGGAAAGGAAAAGATCCCATTGGCAAACAACTCAGTTTTTCCATAGTGCCGTGGAAAGCGACCGTCATCGGCGTGGTGGGAACGGTTAAAACTCGAACTCTTGGAGAGGAGCCGCGCCCGGCTATTTATTTTGCGCTGAAACAAACTTATTACCCCGATGTGATTTTATATGTCCGAGCGAAGGGGGATCCCGACGTCGCATTGACGAACGTTCGCAGCGCAGTGCAGTCACTCGATACG
>DASYNR010000097.1:0-8686 GCA_036008485.1 Candidatus Acidiferrales bacterium
GCTCGTCTACGAAATTTCCATATCCCGCCGCAGGCAGCCACGGAGGCATCTCGCGCGTGCTCGTAGCAATCGCAATTCGCTCCGCATGTTTATTCGCATCCGCATAGTTCAGTAATGAAAAGGGAGCAGATTCACCCGGCCGGTGACACGAAACGCAATTTCGGAACAATATCGGAGCAATGTCGTGCGCGAAGTTCGGAGTAGGCGCGGCAGCATTCAATCCCTTGGCCGTTTGCGTAGGCGAATGCTGGGCAGCCTGCTCAGACGAGCGCTGGGCTGCCGCGGCGAGGGCGACCATCATCACCAGACCCGCCGCCACAATCAAATTTCCCGTTGATCTGTTTCCGCGCAACATTTCGATTTCAGCCGATATGCCTATCTTAGAGGCCTTCGCAAGCCCGCAGGTTGCGAAGCGTTCCCCAGCGCCGAAGCCTGCGCGATAGTGTACACCTGCAAGATTTCCTCGCGGATGTGCCGAAGATGCCATTCGCTGATTTTGCCTGCGAATGAACTATAACTATCATAAGAATCAGCAGGTTATGCCTGTCTCCCCCTTACATTTCCATGACGTTTCGCAGCCACGCGCCTCAGGCATCCCTTCCATTACTTTCCCGAATCCACTACAATGAAAGCCAAGCGCGGTGCGTGACCGTCTAATCTCCTGACCAAGCCCGCACCAAATCTTAGGTTTTGCGGGGACTTCCCGAATCGCTGAAATTTGATGGAATTGACGTTGGCCGGAAGAAACTTTCGGTCGGCAGAATGCGTATTAAGAGAGCAGGGGCAGTCGGACGATAATGAAGCCCCCGAAATACACAAGAGAGAATCCCGAATGAAGGTTTGGAAAAAAGTTTGTATAGGTGTGGTCGTCGTGGCGGCCGCTGGCGGCATCGTTGCGTATAGCGTCAACCAGGCAAACAAGGACGTCGTAACCGTGCAGACCGCAAAGGTCGGCCAGGAACACCTCACGACCGTCGTTACCGCGTCCGGTCAGGTGATGCCGAAAACGTATTCAAACATTTTGGCCCAGGGCTTTGGGCAGGTTACCGAAATCCTGGTCAAAGAAGGCGATCAGGTTAAGCGCGGAGACATATTGCTGCGCACCGACGATATTCAGCCGGCCGCAAACGCGCAGGCAGGCAAGTCCGGAATTGATTCAGCCTCGGCAGCGTTGCAAGCTGCTGAAGCGAGCTGCGTAGCGGCGCAGGCTGATGTTAAGACCCAAGAAGCGAACCTTGATAACAACAGAATCAGCTGGGAACGCGGCCAGACCCTTTATCAGCAGGGCCTGATCCCGAAGCAGGATTACGATACTCGCAAGACGCTTTATGACGGTTCTGTTGCCGCTGTTGCTTCCGCTCAGGCAAAGGTTCCCCAATGCCGGGCAAACGTTGAGCAAGCGCGCCACTTCATGGAGCAGAATAAGGCCCAGCTCGTTGCCACCGCCGACATTTTGAATAAGACCACCTACCGCGCCCCCATCGACGGCATCGTGACGTACATTGCCGTTCGCAAAGGCGAGAATATGGTTCCCGGCATTGAGAATTCAACCGGTAGCTACATGATGACGATTTCCGATATGTCCATCGTAACGTCGGAAGTGATGGTGGACGAAACGGACATCATCAATATTCGCGCCGGCCAGCCCGCAACAATTACAGTGGACGCGCTTCCCGGCCAAACCTTCACAGGCAAAGTGACTGAAGTCGGAAATCAGGCCGTGCTGCGCAGTTCCGGTCTGGCTTCCACGCAGTCCACAACCGGATCGCAGGAAGCGAAAGACTTCAAAGTAGTTGTCACCGTGGATCATCCTCCCGCCGGTCTTCGCAATGGACTTTCTTCCACCGCGAAAATTGTGACCGCGGAAAAAGACAATGTTTTGGCGATTCCGATTCAGGCGCTGGCCGTTCGCTCGCGTAAGCAACTGGAAGACGCCGCGAAAATAGCCGCCGCGAAACAAGGCGGAGGCAGCAGCGTTACTTTGGCCGCCGCCAAACCCACCGATACGAATTCCACGGACGCCAAGAAAGATGATATTCAGGGCGTCTTCGTGATTCGCAACGGCAAAGCGCTTTTTGTTCAGGTGACAACCGGAATTTCCGGAATCACCGATATCGAAATCACTAACGGTTTGCAAAAGGGCGATGAGATCGTCACCGGCAGCTACAAGGCCCTGCGTACGCTTCGGCCGGATACTCCTGTAAAAATAGACAACACCACGCCCGCGCAGACGTCCGAAACGACGTAGGCGGCGTCTAAGCCAAGAGGGGAATCCACGGATGCCCGTAGAAGCCGCAGTATCGGATAGTTATCGGCAGGATTTAATTGACGCCGGTATCGCGATCAGGACGGAAGCGCTCGCGAAGGTTTACGTAATGGGGACCGAAGAAGTCCACGCGTTGCGCGGAGTTGATCTGGAAATTCGCCGCGGCGAATACGTCGCCATCATGGGCCCTTCAGGCTCCGGCAAATCCACCTTGATGAATCTGATTGGCTGCCTGGATTCACCTTCCAGCGGAAAATATTGGCTCGCCGGAAGATTAGTTAGCGAATTGGATGACGACGAGCTGGCTTACATCCGTAACAAGGAAATCGGATTCGTTTTCCAAACATTCAATCTTCTGCCGCGCGCTTCCGCGCTTCACAATGTTGAACTCCCGCTGATTTACAACGGCACGCCTTCCGAGGAACGCATGGAACGCGCGAAGGCCGCATTGGCAATTGTGGATTTGAAAGAGCGCATGTATCACAAGCCGAATGAGCTATCCGGCGGACAGCGTCAACGCGTGGCCATCGCGCGCGCTCTTGTGAATCGCCCCTCAATTCTTCTGGCCGATGAGCCGACCGGTAACCTGGACTCGAAAACCGGCGAAGAAATCATGACCGTGTTCGAGCGTCTGCATTCACAAGGCAATACAATTATTCTGGTAACGCACGAACCGGATGTCGCGCAGCATGCCTGGCGCGTGATTCACGTGCGCGACGGAAAAGTTGAATCGGATAAGAAAATTAAGTAGTCCACGGTACGATCAAATAGTACCCATTCCTCGGCGCATTCAACAACTCTGGCGCGCCGGCGCAAAATTGTTTCTAATCCCACCAAACCCCTATAGATTCCCTTCGTCAAATTCAGCAAGGCAACGTGTTTCTGCAACGCGCCGCACGAACGCACGTGCTGAATTGCCGAGTTCGCGTTCATCGTGAAAGGGGCCGCTCACAGTGAAAATTTCCGGATTGCTTGAGGCGTTTACCAAGGACGTTCGATATGCCGGAAGGGTGCTGCGCAAAAGCCCCGCCTTCGCGCTCTCCGCTGTGCTGACCATCGCGATTGGCATCGGCAGCACCACGTTGATGTTCAGCATGTTGAATTCGCTCGTTTTACAACCGCCGCCATTTCCGCACGCGAATCAACTTTTCTTGCTCTGGGGAAAAATACCGGACCGCCCCCAGATCAGATTTTCCACGAAAGAATTCCTCGCTTGGCGAGATCAGGCGCAAACGCTCGAAAGCGTAGCGGCATTCAGTGGAAATGGTTTTGTTTATTCCGCCCGCGGCGATTCAAAAATTATGCACGGTCAATTGGTCACACCTTCGTTCTTTGACGCCCTCGAAATCCCGCCTCTAATGGGCCGTCCGTTTCTGCCGTCCGAAGGTGAGCCCGGTCACGAGCACGTAGTGGCGCTCTCCTATTCGTTCTGGCAGGAAACTTTCGCCGGACGTCGGGACGTGATCGGGCAGTCCGTAACATTGAACGGCGAGCCGTATGAGATCACTGCGGTGATGCCGCGCGATTTTGATTTTCCGGATCGCGAAGTGAAGTTTTGGGTTCCTGCTGCGCTTCATGGTGGAATATTTCAACAACATCCGGACGCGCATTTCCTGCAAGTCCTGGCCCGCACAAAAATTGGAATCACGCAGGAGCAGCTCCGCGCTGAAACTGACCTACTCGGAAAAAGAGTGCGCGCCGCGAACGATGATCCCAACCGCCAGTTCTACGCTGTAACTTTGCAGGAGTCTCTGAATGGAAATCTCCGTCAGCCGCTCATCGTGCTTCAGTTTGCGGTCTGCGTCTTGCTTTTGATCGCCTGCACCAATGTTGCAAACCTGATGCTGGCCCGCGCCGGCGCACGCCAACGCGAAATGGCGGTTCGCGGAGCGCTCGGTGCCACGCGCTTCCGTCTGATATTCCAGATGCTGATTGAATCCGCGCTCGTAGCAACTCTCGCTGGCGCTGTTGGCATCGCGCTTTCGTTCTGGGGACTGCACCTGTTGGTTCTGTATGGTGTGAAAATCATTCCGCAGCTTGCCCACGTCCGCGTGGATGGCTGGGCGCTGGGATTTGCGTTTGCTATCTCCGCATTGTGCGGAACTGCGTCCGGTTTGCTGCCCGCTCTAGCGGCATCGCGCACATTTACATCAGCACTGAAGGAAAGCACGCGCACCACTCAGGGCGCCGTCACGGAACGGACGCGCAGCATTCTGGTGTTTGCCGAAGTAGCGATGGCCGCAACGCTTCTGGCCGGCTCTGGCCTGATGATAAAGAGTTTTGTGCGCCTTTCCGATGTGGACCCCGGTTTCCGGCCACGCGGAGTGATTGCCCTCGGCGCCAGCTTAAAGGAAAACACATACCCCGAATCTTCCAATATGATTTTGTTCTATCGCAAAACTCTTGCTGACATTCGCGCGCTACCCGGCGTGACCGCGTCCGGAATGACCGCATTTCTTCCGTTCGGTGGAAACGATTGGGGGAACACTTTTGATGTGGAAGGGAAACCTGCGCCGGCCGGAACCGACTACGTCGCGCAAATTCGTCCGGCGAGCCCCGGATATTTTTCCGCAATGGGAATTCCCTTGATGCGGGGGCGTGATTTTAGCGACCTCGATTCAGAAAATTCGTCCGGCGTCGCGATCGTGAATGAAGTGCTCGCGTCAAGATTTTGGGGGAGCGGTGATCCGATCGGTCAACACATTCGGTTCGATTCCAGATGGCTGACCATTGCCGGCGTCGTGGGAAATATCAAACACGAAGGACTGGACAGCGACACCGTTGAAGAAATTTACGTTCCATACCCCCAGTTGCCACCCTCGATAATGAAATTTCTGGGGCGCGACAATAACTATGTGATACGAACTGCTGGAAATCCGGCGCCGATTGTTTCGATGGCGCGGAATATAATTCATTCCCGCGACCCCGAAATGGCAATCGAAATCAACTTGATGGATCAGTTGATCAGCGAATCCATTCGCCAGCCCAGGCTTCGCGCATGGCTCGTTGGATCGTTTTCATTCTTCGCGTTGATATTGGCTTGCGTCGGAATCTATGGAGTGATCGCTTATCTGGTCAGCCAGCGATTCCAGGAAATCGGCATCCGCATGGCACTCGGCGCGCAACGAAGCAATATCGTACGTCTCGTGCTGGCGCGAGTGATTCGTCTCGCTGCGGCCGGCATTGTCGCCGGACTCTGCGCCACATTTTATCTCTCCCATTTTCTTGGCAAGCTGTTGTTCGGAATCACCGGACATGATCCTTTGACGTTCCTTGGCGCGGCATTACTTTTAATGGCGGTCGCTACAATGGCCAGCTATCTGCCCGCGCGAAGAGCAACTCGAATTAATCCGGTCGATCTGCTGCGACACGAATAGGAATTGTCACCGAAGCTAGCTATCGCGCCCACGGCCGCTGCACAAAATATTCCGGCACGGCCGTGGGCGTTGCGTGTTGCGTGCGAATTAATTGGCGGCGCAGAAGAATTCTCAGCGCCGCTTGTACTGCGCTCTTGGAAAGTCCGGTGCGCTCGGCAAGTTGTTTCAAACTAAGGTGAGCGCTGCGCCGGCCCGCCGCATACGTCAGCGCGTAGAGGGAAAAATACACAAGAAACGCAGCAGGGCTGCGATCGTGGCCCACTAGATCGCGCAGCAAAACTTCCACAACGTATTGTTCCAACTTTAGTGGCAGGGCGAGTTTTGTGAACGAACCTTTCATGGTCGTATACCTTTAAATACTACACTTGTTACCACTGTAGCAACCGAAATGGGATTGCCAAGCGCGTGTGCAGCCGCTAGGATTCGCCTCAGTTCACTCACGATTTCACACTGTTATTGAATGAAATTCCAAAGGAGGCCACATGATTCGCGGAATTAAATTCGGCAGCATTCCGGTGCGCGATCAGGAATGCGCGCTTAAGTTCTACACAGAAGTTCTGGGCTTCAATATTCTTACCGACCAACCCATGGGAGATCAGCGCTGGATCGAACTCGGCATCCCCGGCGCCGAATCCGCCGTTGTTCTTTTTACTCCAGAAGAGCACGCCTCGCACATCGGCACCTTTTCGCACATTTCATTCTGGTGCGATAGCGCGGAAAAAACGTATCAGGAACTCTTGAAGAGGGGCGTGGAATTTGACGCGCCTCCGCAAAAAATGCCCTGGGGAACCTTCGTGACATTCAAGGATCCCGACGGAAATCAGTTCGTGCTTTCTTCAAAGTAGGCGGTATCTGTAGAAAATTGCCGTACGAATTGGTGCGTCTTCAATCTCATGCGAATGGAGGGAGTTCATGAACGCTAAATATCTTGTCGCGGGAACATTGATTCTCGGCGTTGTAATTTTTATGTGGGGAGCAGTCACTCACGCGCTCCTGCCGCAACCGTTGCACACCTTTACGAATGGAGATGCCGTCGTCGCCGCCATGCGCGCGAATGCTCCGGGGAATGGAGTTTTTCTAGAAGAGCATGGCGTATTTGCGGCAATTTCCTTTCGTCCTGACTTCAGCGACAAGTCTCAAGACCTGAAGCCAGATTTAATTTTCCAATTTATTACCGATACGGCTGGCTCTCTGTTGTTGTTGCTTTTTGTTGCGCATATTTCGGGCAGCCTTTGGGCGCGCGCGGGCTGGTCAGCCGTCGCGGGGCTCGCGGCGTTCTCCCTGAAAATTATGCCGTACCATACTTGGTACGGATTTTCGCACGCGTTTATTCATCAGGAGTTGCTCGATCTCGTCGGTAAATTCTTCATCGGCGGATTGCTCGCTTCATTTCTATGGAAGAAATGGGGAAGCACATCTTCGTAAGTCGTCAGAGTTACCGCATTCCGGCGCGCGTTTTGTGTGCGTGATATAACTTGGACTCCGCACACGAAGCGGGTTCTGTTTCACCGGGGGCGTACTATGCAAAGCAGAATGAATGCGGCGATTGACTTGGCGATGACATTCGTGTTTTTGGCGTGCCTTTCCGCGCCCGGATATTATTCTCAGGCCGCGACGCAGGATCAGAAAAAGCCAGTTTACGCAGAGCTGGTTGCCAGCGCCTTGAAGGGCGATCCGAATGTTGACTACACCGCGATGCGATACGCTTCTTTGGATGCGCCGAAAAACAAGAAAGCCGTCTACCATTCCCTGGCGGAAATGAATGCGCCTCTGCAGCAAAAAGACTTTAAGAAGGCGTTAAAAATGGCTAACGAAGTTCTGGAGAATTATTTCGTAGACATAAACGCCCACCTGATTGCTGCCAACGCCTACCGTGGCCTGAACCAAAACGATGAAGCCGAAAAGCAGATAGGTTTTGCGCGCTCTCTCGTGAAGTCCATTTTGGATTCAGGCGACGGCGAAACAGAAGAGACCGCGTTTGTGGTGATTTCCGTTGATGAAGAATATGTTGTGCTCAGGCAAATGGGCATACCTCCCAGCAACCAATCGCTGTCGCATGGCAAAAATGGATGGTACGACGTTTTGAAAAGCAAGAAAGACGGCCAGGACGTAACTTTGTATTTCAACATTACGAAATTTTACGGAAAAGAATTCGGACTTTAAGTACTTCAGAACGTCTGATCGGGCTTGGTAGAATTCAAGTGTTCACGTTCCATTCATGTTCACCGCGCGCACAAATTGGAATCTGCAGACAAATCGCTTCGCGCGTGCACTGGACGCTCATCGCAGCGTCGGCAAAGCATTACTCGATCTGACGGCGTCCAATCCCACAACCTGCGGCTTTGAATATCCCGCGCAAGAAATTCTAAGCGCACTGGCGGATCCGCGCGCGTTGGAATATTCGCCCGAAAGCAAAGGTCTGCGCGTCGCGCGGGAAGCAGTTGCTGAATATTATTCGGGCCGCCCGGGATTCGGAATTTGCGCTGGCAGCGTGGATCCCGAGCGAATCATTCTCACCGCCGGAACCAGCGAAGCCTATGGCTATGTTTTTCGTTTGCTGTGCGAACCAGATGACGAAATTCTTTTTCCAGCACCCAGTTATCCGCTGCTGGAATATCTCGCCGCACTGAACGATGTAAGATTAGTTCCGTATCCACTGTTTTACGATCACGGCTGGCACATGGATCTCGCCGCGCTGCGCGCCGCGCTTACTCCGCGGTCCCGCGCCGTGCTCGTCGTGCATCCGAATAACCCCACCGGCTCATTCGTCATGCCCAAGGAAGCCACCGAACTGCATTCGATCTGTGCTGAGCGCGAAATGGCCGTCGTCTCCGACGAAGTTTTTCTGGACTACTCCGCCGAATCGAAACCACATTCCACATTTGCGTTTGATGGCCCCGCGCTCGCGTTCACGCTCAGCGGACTTTCCAAAATTTCCGCGCTGCCGCAAATGAAACTTGCGTGGCTCGTTGCGAGCGGCCCAGAAACGCTCGTACAACGCGCGATGGAGCGCCTGGAAATTATCGCAGACACTTTTCTTTCG
>DASYNR010000098.1:0-6383 GCA_036008485.1 Candidatus Acidiferrales bacterium
AACTTCAACATGCTTGCCGACCATCACGATATGTCCCGCAACTTTCGACTTCATCGAATTCAGATACGCGTCGAGTTCATCTTTCGTTGGCATCACGCCGGGAACCGGCTCTGGTGCGGCAGGCTTCGGTGGCGCAGCCCAATCTGTTTCCTCGCATCCCGGAGGCGGCGGTCCGTCTGCTCCGCCTCGCCCTCCGCGTCCGCCTCGACCAGCAGCGGCTCCGCCGCCAACTCCGCCAAGTCCCGGCGGCAGCAGAATTACAACTGACGAGGTGACTGGGCCGGGTGTGCCCGGCGTCCACGCGAGCGGCTTCACGATTACTTGTCCGTGAAACGGCGTTACCGCGTCGGCTTGCAGCAAAAGATTATCCCAACCCGGCGCGGGAACGGCGGCGCTGGGCGGTTGGAACGTCCACGGTTCGAGGTGAACATTTTGCAGGCCCCACGACTTCATCGTGGCCACAGCCCAATCATCCGCACCCTTCAATCCGGGAGTGCCGGTGACGCGCGGTCCGTGAACGTCCGCGATTTCGTGAATGATCCACATAATTTTGGAATTGTTTGTTTCTTCGGCTTTAATTTTTGCGTACATATCCGTCATGCTGGGCGCTTGCGCCGTCAGCGGCATCGCCGCCAGCAGGCAGAGCGCAACCGCGCCTGCATACATTCTTACTTTCGACATGTTTCCTCCTGAGTCTGTTGATGCGCGCCCATTCTATCTATTTTTTGGAGGAATTGGGCTTAATTTGGAAGGAAATCGTTGTTGAAAATTGGAAGGACAAAAAACGCCGATCAGGCGATAGGCGTTCCCAGAGAAATTCTATTGGATGGGCGCGCCGGAGGCGTCGGCGTCTTGTCCGATTGCGAAACGGATTACGCCGGATTGATCGGTAAAGAAATGCCGCGCTTCGGATTGGTGCGCCTTTACGGGGCTGGCCGAAATTGTATAGCCCATGCCGCCGTCTGCGCGCACATAAGTGAAAACGTAGCCGTTTTTCGTGCCGCTGGCGAGGCTGGAATCAATTAAATCCGCGGAGGTGCTGCTGAGGCCGTTGCCCGCGCCTTTTTGCAAATCGTTCAGCGTCGCCGGATACTGAGTGAAAGTTGCGGAATATTCCGCGCAAGCCATGTTCAGCGTCTTCAGCGTGTTCATCGCTGAGACTTCTTTTTGCGCGCTACCGGCACGCATCAGACTGGGAACTGTCATCGCCACGATGATCAGAATCATCGCGCCGATAATGCCGATTTTAATGGTCGGAAAACTGTTACTCGTAATTCGCATTCCAACTACCTCCGAAAACACCGCCCACGAGTAACGAAGGGATAGTAAGAAATAATACGCTTGGGGCGAACATCTAAGCTATGGGCTGTTAATACCAAAGAATTCTTACCGAAGTTTTGGTAGTACTGGGCTGGAAGTACTGTGCCAAAACGGGCGCTATTTCGCGGGGAATCCTTTTATCCACGCGGCGATGTCGTCGATCACATCTTGTTCGACGTGATTCGGCTTTGCGTATTCCATTGGAGAGGAGGGTCCGGTGCCCGGCAAGAAAGCATGGTTCAGTCCCGGATACGATTTGAAAGTAGCGTTGACGTGGCCCGCGAGCGCCTTCTTCCAGCCATCGAAATCGGCCATGCTGACGTTGTAATCCCGCTCGCCTTGCAGAACCAGGATGGGAATTTTCAGCGACGCCGCAACTTCGGCCTGGTGATAGGCGCGCAGATCCAGCACGTAGCTTGCGGGCAAAGGCGTGCCCAGAAAATTTACGGTCATGCCGAGCTTCAAATCCGGATTGGTGAATTCGCGCGCCGATTTTTCGGCCAGGTCAATTGCCTGTTGTCCGGCGGGAGTGATTGGGCCGCTCAAACTTACTTCGTAGCGAGTTTGCTCGACGACTAAAGTTTCGAGTGGGCGCGTATTTCCGGCCATCAGAATTATTCCGGCGATTTGCGGATCGCCGCTGGCGATTCGCGGGGCGGCGAACGCTCCCAAACTGTGTCCGGCAACGTAGATGCGCTTCGGATTTATTTGCGGAATAGTTGTGAGCATATTCACTGCTGCTCGCGCATCGTCGATGGTTTCGTCTTTCAGTGTGAACGCGTCGGCGTTGTCTGTACCCTGTGCGCCATATTTGTGCGAGCGCTTTGTGTAGCGCAGCACGGCGATGCCGCGCGAGGCCAGTCCCCACGCTAGATCTTTGAACATTTTATTTACGCCGAGGCCTTCGTCTATGTCATTCGGGCCGGAGCCGTGGACCAGAACGATGGCGGGAAATGGTCCGGCGCCGTGAGGGATGGTCAACATGCCGGGTAAACGCCAGTGGCCGTCCTGCACGGTGAAGGGGCGATCATCGAACAATTCCGGCTTGGCGTAATCGGGCGCTTTCCACGAAGTGGCAGCGGTGTCGGGGGGAATCGAGCTGAAAGTTGCGAACTGTCCTTGCGAGTTGAAGCCGATGCGGAGCGTGAGCGTCAAACGCTGAAACACGCAGGTAGTGAATGCGATGTGCATGCCGCCGGCGTCTTCCAGTTCCACGCTGCTGACAGATTGCAGCGGGCCGAGCTGGGTGATGATGCTTTCCCAACTTGCTGCGAGTTTTTGCGTGGGAAGATCTTTGGCAAGTTCCGGGGAGTAGAGCGCGGAAACTTTGTCGTATTGCTTGGCGACGAGATTGGAGATGATTTCGCGGGCGAGGGATTCGTAGTTGGGTTGGGTGGGGGAGGATTGGGAGGGACCGGATTGGGCGGCGTAAACCTGGAAGGTGGACAGTGCCGCGCCGAGTAGTAAAACTGTCGCGCACATGACGGCCGTCGCGTTAAGCATCCGCGGAATTCGCATTACTCGTTCCTCCAGGGTTTGGATTTTCCTATGGATTACGCTGCAATTGGAGAAAAGGTTTCTGGGATTTTTACTGACTACGGCTGCGCTTTCGCTGTTTCCGCTTTTCGGTCTGATTCGCTAGAATGCCGTGTCCTGCCAACTTGAGGCTCAAATGAATCGATTGAAGTTGTTTACGGCGAAATTTCTAACGCGACGCAAAGTGTTTGCGAGTGCGATCGTGACGTGCACTGCCGCTTCGCTGATGATGTTTGCTCCTCCGGCGCGCGCGCAATTTCGGCAGCGCGAGCCGAATAGCGAATATGCGGCGCGGCGCGGGCGTCTGAGGGCGCAGGTGAATGAGCCTGTGGTGATTTTTGGATACACGGGGAAGGAGAGCGCCAGCGAGGCTTACGTTTTCAATCAGGAAAGTAATTTTTATTATCTGACGGGGCACAACGAAGAAGGCGCGGCGCTGCTTTTGATTCCGGATGGCGCGGAGGCGAAGGGTTGGAATGGTCCGAAGGAAATTTTTTATTTGCCGACGCGGAATCTCGCTACGGAACGGTGGAACGGTCCGCGAATCGGGCCGGACGATCCCGGCGTGCAGGAAAAAGTTGGCTTCAGCGAAGTGCGAAATTTCTCGAAGCTGACTTTGGATCTTCTCGCGCTTGCTAAGAACTATCCAACCTTAAATACGTTGCTGCCGCATAGCGGTGACGCTGGATATCCTCATCTGCAGAATTGGGAAAATTGGCTGAACAAAACTGTGCCCAGCGTGAAGCTCGTGCAGATTGAATCGCAAATTGGGGCGCTGCGGCAGATCAAATCCCCGGGCGAAATTGCGTTTCTTACGCGCGCGATAGAGCTTTCCGTCGATGCGCATTTGGATGCGATGCGCAATATGCGTCCGGGCTTGATGGAATATCAAGTGGCGGCGCGCATGGTGAAGATCCATCAGGATGGCGGCTGCGAGACGGAGGCGTATTCGCCGATTGTCGGCGCCGGATTTAATTCCACCGTGCTGCACTACGATAAAATTGGCGCAAAGATTGAAGATGGGGACATTGTCGTGATGGACGTCGGCGGGCAATTCTCCGGATATACGGCGGACATTACGCGCACTCTTCCTGCGAATGGAAAATATACCGCGCGGCAGCGAGAAATTTACGACATCGTGTACGGCGCGCAGCAAGCCGCGCTGGACGCGCTGAAGCCCGGCGCTCGTCTAACGCGCACTACAGACGGAAGAAATCTTTACACCATTGCATACGACTACATCAATACGCACGGCAAGGATTTGCACGGCCAGCCACTCGGTCGATATTTTATTCATGGGCTTGGACATCATCTGGGTCTGGATGTTCACGATGCAGGCGATCCGGGCGCAGTTCTTGTGCCCGGAATGGTGGTCACCATCGAGCCGGGCATCTATATTCCCGAAGAAAAAATCGGGGTGCGCGTCGAAGATGACGTGCTGATCACGGCGACTGGATATATTTTGCTGACGCAACGGCTGCCGCGCTCGGCCGATGAAATCGAAAAAGTTATGGCGGAAGGAAAGAAGGCGCGCGCTGCGAATGTTGACGCAAACTCGGCGGTGTCGGGTTCATCGCAAAACTAAACTTCAAACGAAAAGGTCCTGAAATGAAATTCGCGCGCGTGATTCTATTTACCGGGCAGATGGAAAAGATGAGCAAGTACTATGGGGAAGTGCTCGGGCTGGAAGTCGTTTCAGAAGAAAAAGGCTGGCGAGAATTTTCGGCGGGCGCCGTAAGTATCGCGCTGCATTCTGGGCCGTCATCGCCGGGCCGCAAGGGGCCGAAGATTGTGTTTCATGCCAAGGACGTCGCTGCTCTTCGTAAAACATTGGTGGCGCGCGGCGCGAAATTCGGAGAAGTTCGGCAGGGGCCGATGTTTTGTTTGTGTGACGGCAAGGATCCGGACGGGAATCCGATTCAATTGTCCGACCGTTGAAGCGCGCCTCAGAGTGCGACGCGAAAACTTGTCGCGTTGACCGCGTTTGCGAAGGGTCGCTATAATAGCGGCTCACGTTACGTGGATGAATTCAGCGATTGAGGCGCCTTAGGAATTGCAGGCTCAGCTTGCCCGCCGTTGAATCCGACAATATTCGTTGAACCCGATTGAATCAGGAGCTTGAAAAATGATTAAGGCGACTCAACTGCGCCCCGGAATGATTATTGTCCACGATGGACAACTTTATACTGTGTTCAGCGTGGATCACCGCACGCCCGGCAATAAGCGCGCCGCGATGGCCACGAAGATGCGCAATTTGAAAACCGGAACGATTATCGACTACCGCTTCCGCGCGGAAGAATTTCTGGAACGCGCCATTGTGGACGAAATCGAATATCAATATATGTATTCCGATCCCGAAGGCCACCACTTCATGAACACGCAGGACTACGAACAGATGACGCTCACTCCCGAAATTGTCGGCGAAGCGGCCTACTATTTAATCGGCGACATGAATATTCACGTGGAATTTTACGAAGGCAAGCCAATCGGCGTAGCTCTGCCGGATACGGTTGACCTGAAAGTTGTAGATACCGAGCCGACGCTGCAAAAAGCCACAGCCAGCGCAGTGATGAAACCCGCCAAGCTGGAAACCGGTTTGACGATCAACGTGCCGCCATTCATCAACAACGGCGATAAAATTAAAGTGGACACAACGGAAGCGCGCTACATTCAACGCGCGTAAGAATTAATTTTCTGGGGCGAAATTTTCAGGATAGAAGCGGCGCGGGGATCATGGTTGTTTCGTGAATCGCCGGCGTATTTTGCAGCATTTCCTGGAATTCATTTACCAGCCGCAAGTCCCACCATCCGCGCTTGCATTCTTCCCGCAGAATCGAGAACGCCTTTTCCGCGGTTAGCGCCGCGCGATAAGGTCGCTTCGTCGTCAAGGCGTCAAACACATCCACGATTTGCATAATACGCGCCGTGATGGGTATTTGATCTCCGTGCAGTTTGTCGGGATATCCCGAGCCGTCCTGATGCTCGTGATGGTGCCGGATAATCGGCAGCACCATCCGGAATGATTTCAGCGGCGCACAAATCCGTTCGCCCACCACCGGATGGGATTCCATGATTTCGCGCTCGTCGGCTGAAAGCGGCCCCGGCTTCAACAGAATATGTTCCGGCACGGAAACTTTTCCAATGTCGTGAACAATTCCCGCACGGCGCAAAGCAATTTGCTGGTCCTCTGGTAACGCAAGGCGAGCAGCAAGCGCGCTGGAATATCGCGAAAGGCGATCGCAGTGGCCTTCGGTGTAAGGATCTTTCGCTTCGATGCTGCGCGCCAGCATGAAGAGCACGCTTTCCGCGCTTTCCAATTCATCCGTAAATCGTTTTACTTTCAGAAGAGAACGCACGCGCGCCAGCAATTCATCGCGATTCAGCGGCTTGCTGATGAAATCGTCCGCGCCGCTCTCAATACCTTCCACGCGGCTTTCCGGATTCGCAAGGCCAGTGATGAGAACGACGGGAATTAATCGAGTTTCGGCTTGAGATTTAATGTGGCGGCAAACGGAAAATCCGCTGCG
>DASYNR010000099.1:0-4163 GCA_036008485.1 Candidatus Acidiferrales bacterium
GAGCCGAAAATTTTGCTGGCGGATGAGCCAACAGGAAATCTGGACACCAAGAATTCTGATAATGTGTTGGCGATGTTGCGCCAATTGAATAAGGAGTTCGGGCAGACGATCGTCATGATCACGCACAATCCCGAAGCTGCCACCTACGGCGATACGGTTGTACATATGCGCGATGGCGTGATTGTTGACGGGACACCAGCCGACTAAGATGGCCGGAATTGGCCGAGTATTTTCGCGAATCTTCTTCTGGACATACGAGCGCGGAACCGCGCCTTACGACGTTGCCGTGGGGCTCATCGTTGTTTTCGTTCTGCTGTCCCCGCGAAGCTGGTTCCACGATCGTCCGATGATCGGACCGCCGCCGCAGGACGCCAGTGTCGTGGAAATGTCAGAAGATCCGGTGGCGGGAACTCAAACGTATCATGTGGACGCACGTCTGCTGGCGCCAACGATTCCTGAAACTGAATTGGAAAAGTTAATTCACGACGCCGTGCGAAAAAATGTACCGGATCTGAAGGGACGCAATTTCAAAATTGTCCATTTCACGCAAATTCTTGGGCAGAACAATACCGTCATCTATTACGAAGTTTCTATCAAACCGTAGTGCACCCTTCAGCGAAAATGGCCTGCTATTCAGCGGAAATCGCTGTACCTATCATTCGCCCAATCGCATCTTACATATGCTAGGATTCATTTTCTCCCGGGGGAGCTGAACGCAACGTGTTGAAACGATTCGTTTTTGCCTGTATGCCGGCCTTGGCACCGGTGTTACTGACGTTGGCATGCTTTGCAGGCGCGGCTGTAACATTCGCCGTTCAGGGACCGGGCCATTGGACTCTTGAATCTACGCTGAGGCAGCTCGATCAGGAAGCGCGGACTTTTCGCAGTTTGACTGCCGATATGGAGCGCACGAAAGTCACCGTAGTGGTGAACGATAAATCCACCGAGACCGGAAAAATTTTCGTTCGCCGCGATGACAAGATGCGCATCGAATTCAATCCGCCGGACGAGAAAACTGTGCTTCGTTCAGGGAACGAAATATCCCTCTACAACCCCAAAATAAAACAGGTGGAAGAATACGATCTCGGCAAGCATCGCGCGGTGGCGGACCAATTTTTGCTTCTCGGATTCGGCACGTCCGGAACCGATCTGCAAAGGGGCTACCTGATAACTTTAATTGGCGAAGAGGAGATGGATAAGCGGCCGGTGGTGAAACTGGAATTGACGCCAAAATCGGATGAGGCCAGAAAACAAGTCTCAAAAATCCACATCTGGATTGACGAATCCACCTGGCTTCCGGCGCAGCAGCAACTATTTGAAACCGGCTCTGGCGATTATCTGCTGATCCGCTATACCAACGTAGTGCGAAATCCAAAACTTTCCGACAACGAATTCAAGCAGCACTGGCCAAAAGGTGTTACGCACGTAAAGCCGCAGGGCTGAAATTTCCGCAGTTAAGTTCTATCCAGCCGATTTCCGTTCCTGTTCAATGAGCGCACGTTTACGATCTAATCCCCAGCGATAGCCGGCAAGCTGGCCGCTTGCGCGCACCACCCGATGGCACGGCACCACAATCGAAACTGGATTTGTGGCGCACGCTCGTGCCACTGCGCGCGCGGCTGTTGGCTGGCCCAACGCTTTCGCCACCTGAGTGTAAGTTTTCGTGGTGCCGTATGGAATTTTGTGCAATTCCTGCCATACACGCCGTTGGAAGGCGGTGGCTTCCACATCCAGCGGTAAATCCAAATGTTTTTCTCCGCCGCGCAAGTGTTTTACGATCGCACGAACCCACGGCCCGAGCATGCCAGATCCTTTGCGGATATTCGCTTTCGGATATTCTTCGTGGAGCGCGCGTTCCAGCGGGCGATCCTGATCGCCCAGATAGACTGCGGAAACTCCGCGATCCGTTGCGGCGACAAGAACTTTTCCCTGCGGACATTCCTCGATGGTGTAAACGATTTCCATTCCTCTGCCTCCGTGACGATAAGTTGCGGGCGTCATCCCAAGTTGCGCGTTTGCATATTCGTAAAGCCTGCTCGCCGATCCGTATCCCGCTTCATACAAAGCGGTGGTCACGCTGTCTCCGCGCTGCAGATGTCCCTTCAGTTTGCGAAGCCGCAGTGCGTCGGCGAATTGCCGCGGCGTTATACCAATCATTTTGCGAAATAGACGGTGCACGCGATGCGAACTAATTCCCGCGCGCTCGGAAAGATCCGCGAGCTTCAAAGTACGCTCGGGATCCTCGCCGATTTGCTTTTCAATTTCGCGGCAAAGTTGTGCCACCGCGCGAGCGTCTTCATTCGATGCACCAATTCCGTTGCTCGCCGGTTTGCATCGCAGACAAGCGCGGAATCCAGCTTTTTCCGCGATGACCGGCTGACGGAAGAATGCCACCTGTTCGCGACGAGGCCGGCGCGAAGGGCATGACGGGCGGCAGTAAATTCCCGTCGAGCGCACGGCATAAACGAAGGCGGCGTCCATGCTCGAATCTCTGGCAAGAACTGCGTGCCAGCGCTGGGCATCTGGCAGACGATTTGGTTGAGTAGCCATTTTGTAGCGTGAAGCCAAAATGTTAATCAGAGCCTCTTCACAAAGAATACTCGTACTCACAAAACGCAGCTATCCGATTTTTGCGCCCAAACGATATGGAGTGTCAAACGGAAACCGGCTCTTAATCGGGTACGACCGGTTGGCCGCTGGCGTCTTCCGTTGCCGGCGCGTGCGGCGCGGTAATTACCATCACCACCGCGCCCAAAATAACTGCCGCGGCGATCAGCATTCTCAGCGAAACAGTTTCATGAGCGAATATCCATCCGAGAATTACAGCGATCACTGGATTTATGTAAGCGTAGGTTGCGACGCGCGCTGGTTGCACATTTCGCAATAGATAGGCATATGCAGATAATCCAACAATTGAACCGAATATGACTAGATACAACGCAGCGAGCCACGAACGCCAAGATATTTGATGCACATTGAAATTCGTGAATTCGCCAAGCACGAATGACACGAGAAAGACCAGCAGTCCGCCCGCGATCAGAAAAATGGAAGTGCTCAGCATCAGCGAGTGAGGCAATTTCAGGTGACGAGAGAAAATTGATCCCGCGGCCCAGCACAGCGAGCCTGCAAAAAGCACAAATCCGCAAATCGGGCTGACTCTTGCGCCCGCACCTCCGATGAATGGAATGTGGGGGCTCATCAGCAAGCTGACGCCGGCGAGTCCGATCCCGAGCGCCGTTACGATTCTCGCCGTCGGCCGTGGGCCGCCCGGACGCAGCCAATCCATCAGCGCCATCCACAGCGGCACTGTGGCGACCATCACAGCGGTAATATTTGTGGGTGTGAGTTTTGCTTCGGCCCAGGCGATGGAGCCATTTCCGCCGATAAAAAGAAGTCCGCCAATCAGCGCGCCGGAAAGCCAGTGATGAAGCGTAGGCTTTTCGTTGCTTCGGAATCGCGCTAGCGGATAGAGCACGATGCCCGCAACCAGCTGTCGAATCCCAACCAGCATCAGCGGAGGAATTGTTTCCACGCCGTAGCTGACTGCAATAAACGTGGAGCCCCAGAAAAAATACACCATCGCAAACGCAACAGCGATGGCGCGTGCATTGTGGGACTGCTGGCTCAAGCCGCGTATCCGCAGTGTGATTTATTTATTTTGACGTCTACACTCATGAAGGTTTTTGTGCGTCCGATATTCGCACATTCTTTGCGCGAAATCCCGTTCGTCGCAGACTAAGGGATTCTGCCCGTCGCGTCGAGAACCATATTGGAGGCGAATCCGCTTCGACTGGGAATGGCGCTCACGGGTTGCCGGGCAGGAAACCTGCGCGGCTTGCGTCGTTGACGCCACCGCGCAGCGGTTTCATATTGCTTCCGCGGTGCCGGAAGCGTTTTTCCTGAAAGGTGGAACTATGCGATCGGCGCGCAAGACCGGCAGTGGAAAATCCGTTCCCGGCGTGAAATCCGATACTGCGTCATTTTTCGCGGCGGCTGGAATCAGTGAGGAGTCGAAAATGATTCGAGGTAATGCAGCTCGAAATGACTGGTCAGCGCTGCGCGGAATCGCGCGCGTCCCGACACACGTGGTTCACGTCGCGAATGAGCGGCGCGTATATCCGCGCGCTCACCTGCAACTTCCCGTGCGGATTCTGCGGATTGAA
>DASYNR010000100.1:0-8112 GCA_036008485.1 Candidatus Acidiferrales bacterium
TCTTGACAACGCCTTCGTTCTTATCGAGCGGCACCCGGTAAATATACGTTTGAATTGAGCATTACCGACAGCTCCAATCCACAAATGAAGGCTTCTCAACAATTCACACTGACTGTGAGGCCAGCCCCGCTGCGGATCATGGCAGGCCCAGGTCAACTGAAGATTATTCCCGAGGTTGTGCCCGCATCCGCGCCAGCCGACGAAGCGCCGCGACCGCCGGATCCAACTTCGCTGAAACCGCCAGCCGGTGATGGAGGCCGCAGCGGGGCACACGCTGATAACAAGAACGCGGGCGGAAATGGTAGCGGAGCCGCGAAAGCGGCATCCCCGCTGAAGCTCGATCCAGACACGGTTCCGGCGGGTACGACTGGCGACGTGAAAATCACGGTGTCCGGTCCGACCGATAACTCAACAAAATACTTCCTAAACTGTTCAACGGCCATTTCGAGCGATAGCACGGAGAAGCCGCATTTCGCCTGGAACGATGGCGCAAAGAATTTCACAATCGTGCTCGACGCGTCTGCTGTGAAGAAGGCCGGGACGATTCTAATCAGCACGCTCGACGACTGCTCGAAGACGGATTCGACATCGCTTGCGGTTCTAAACGTTTCGGCATTCAACGACATGGCGCCCCTTGGTGAGGCGATAGCAGGTGTGGATGTGTCGGCGGCGAGTTCCGCGAACCCGCAAGCCGTGTTTCTGGGGTTGGGTCTGTTCGACATCCCCGTGACGCTCAGCGCCGCCAGCAGGAACGTCTCGCAATCCAAGTTTGGCGGCGTGTGGGTAAGCGGTCAGTTGGGACTGAAGGGAATGGCTCAACCCGGCGCAGTATCCGGCGCGCTCTCGTCGGGCTATTTTGCCACCGCAGCGAATGCCACGCCGGACAAAATCGTGCAATCGGTGGACATGTCCCTGCACATCGGTCTCGAACTCCACCAATGGAGGATTCCAATAGCGACGTTCGACGTACCCAATTCCAAGAACGCCGCGACGCACGAATCCAAGCCCAGAACGATCGCTATGTTGTCGTTCATTGGCGGGGGCGGCGCTATCACACCGCTTTCGCTTTCGCAGGCAAATCCACAGGTATTTGAAGCCACCCAACAGATCATCAATAACTTCAATGGAACGAAGAATGCCGACGGCAGTCTAATTACTTTTCCGACTGAGTGCACGCCAACGACCTGTTTCGTTACGTTCACACCGGCTGATCGATCACACTTCTATCGTTACTACGATGGCGGACTGCGACTAAAACTTTATTCGAGGGACTACCCGGATGGCGAGCTCCGCTTCCCGGCGATCCTGGATTTAACGGTTGGACAGAATGAATACGTGACTGGCGGAATTGCGCACGGTCCGGTTCTTCACGTAGGTGGAAGCTTCCCGATTCCCCGAGCGGATTCTTTCTATGGATTCGGCAGCATGGATTTGGGACTTACGCGCGCGAGCGGAGGTGGCGCACAACTATTCTTTGTACCGGTGCCCACGTCTGTACAGCCGCCGCCGACGCCGACAAGCGCGAGCGTTACCAATATTATTACCGTGCAACCGAATCGCGATCGTTATGTGTTCGGTTTTGGCGTGGATCTTTTACATCTGTTCGCCGCTAAAAAGAGCGCGGCCCCTTCAGGCTGCTGATACACGGGAATGACGGGAAATAATGCCGCCCGGTCCAGTGGAAATCAGAGAAGCGCGCTACGCGTAAGACTTTGACGCTCGGCGCGCATGTCGTCTCCGCGCAATTCGCGAAGAGCGTTGGTTACAAATTCTACGGCAACTTTTTTGCGCCAGGTCATGTCGAAATCGGTGTTGTCGAGAGGGCGGGCGATTCCGGCGGCGAGTGTGGCGGCTTGGTCGACTGTTTCTTGCGTGAGTTTGTTGCCGATCAAATAGTTCGCGGCTTCTGTTGCGAGCAGTGGGCGCGGAGCTACGGAACCGATTACGATTCGCGCGTCTTCAACGATTCCGTCGTAGGCGAGTTTTACCGCCGCCGCTACGGAGAGCACGGGAAAATCGAATGCTCCTCTGCGGCGCAATTTCCAGTAAGTGCTTCTCCAGTTTTTTCGCGTGCCGATGTGGACATCCGTGAGAATTTCGTCTGGACGGCGCGTTAGATAATTCATTCCATCATTATTAAAGAGATCGGAGAGCAAAATTTCCCGTCTGGCGGAATGCGAAACGAGAGTGACGCGCGCGCCTAGCGCGATTAGAGCAGGCGCGGTGTCCGTGGACGAAACGGCCACGCATTTCGGGCTGCTGAGCGCGACCCAGCAGCGGGTGCCGTCTTTCTTCATGCAAAAATTGATTGCTTTCCGCCATTCGTAGCTTTGATCGTAATAGTTGCAGCGCGTGTCGAGACAAATGTTTCCGCCGAGCGTGGCGACGTTGCGAATGTGCGGCGTGGCCACTTGCGCGGCCGCCTGCCAGAGCGCGGAATATCCGTTGCGGAAACGCGGGTCGGCCGCGATATCCGTGAGCGTTAAGCAGGCGCCGAGCTTTAGGCCGGAATCGTCGTGCTTAATTTCGCGGAGGCCTTCGACGTTGCGAAGACTCATCAACACGCGCGGAACTTGTTGGCGGCGCTTCATGTTGGGAAGCAGGTCGGTGCCGCCGGCCAGCGCCATCGCGTTTTTTCCTTCGCCATCCAAAATACGCGCGGCTTCCGCGATGGTGCGCGGTGAGCGAAATTCAAATAGCGGAAGGCGCATCATGGGCGGCTGGCCTTTTCTTTTTCCTGACGTTCCCGAGCACGGCGCGATTTTTCATTGATGGCGTAGCCATCGCCCCCTTCCCAGGGTGGGGGAACGAGCAGCGATTCGCCCCACGCAACTTTGGGAAATTCCGAGGACGGGCCGTAGCGCGGATTGCGCCCGGCATTTTTTTCGGCAAGCGCTTTCATAATTTTTTCCGGAGTGATAGGTGATTCGTCGACGCGAACGCCGACTGCGTCATACACTGCGTTTGCAACGGCGGGAATTACGGGAAGTAGCGGACCTTGGCCGACTTCTTTTGCGCCGTATGGGCCTTGCGGATCGGGTTCTTCGACGAGATCGGTAACTACGTCGGGCATGTCGAGCGAAGTGGGACTTTTGTATTCCAGAATTGAAGGAAATTTGTGAACGAGCGCGTGAGAATATTTTTTTGGAAGGCGGCGGAATTCCTGCTCTTCCATCAAGGCTTCGCCGAGGCCCATGTAAACGCTGCCTTCGATTTGTCCGCGGACGAGAGTGGGATTCAGCGCACGGCCGATGTCATGCGCGATCCAAACTTTCGGAACGGTGAGCCAGCCGGTTGCGGGATTCACTTCGACTTCGATTACGGCCGCGGAGTAGGAATACGTCGGCGATGGCCCAACGCCGCCACCCTTGTAGAGTGCGGGAGATTTCGGTGGAGTATATGAGCCGACGGTGCCGAGGGTTCCGAATTTTGTTTCGGCGAGAATAATCGCGTCTTGAAATGAGACGCCGCGGCCGGGGGAATTTTTGTCGAACACTTGATGATCTGCGAAACGAATTTGATCAACTGAAATTTCAAATTTAATGGCGACGGCTTCGGCGATTAAAGACTTTGCGCGTGTGGCGGCTTGCAACGCGGCGTTGCCGGCCATGATCGTGACGCGGCTGGAATAGGAGCCCAAATCGACGGGGCCGAGATCGGTGTCACCGGTGTAAACGCGAATATCGAAAGTATCGATGCCGAAAATTTCTGCGACGATTGCGGCGAGCATGTCGTCGGAACCCTGACCGATTTCACTTGCGCCACAAAAAACTGTTACGAGTCCGCTGCGATCGAGTTTCAGTTGCACGCCGGATTGCGGCATGGAGTTCCAATAAATTGGAAGGCCCGCGCCGGTTAAATAGCAGGAACATGCCAGTCCGATGCCACGTCCGTGCGGCAGCTTGCGGAATTTTTCATTCCATCCGGAACTTTTCACCACGCGGCGAATGCATTCGGAAAGGCCGACGGTTTCGAGCTTCATGAAATTTGCCGTCAGAGAGTGAGGCTTGGTGGCATTCTTCAAACGAAATTCGGCGGGATCCATATTTAATTTTTCGGCGATCTTATCGATTTGAATTTCCTGGCCGAATCGCGGCTGCACAGTGCCGTGTCCGCGCTTGGGGCCGCACGGAGGTTTATTGGTGAACATGCGGCAGCCCTGAAATTTGTAGCGCGGAAGGTGATAGGTGGTGGTTTGAAGCGCGCCGGTGTAGAACGTGCTGGCCACGCCGTAGGAACCGTAGGCGCCGCCGTCAATTAATGTTTGCAGATGCATGGCGGTCAACATGCCGTCTTTATTCACGCCCGTTTTGAATTTCATCAACACGGGATGGCGTCCGCGATGGCAATAAAAAACTTCTTCGCGGGTGAGAGTGATTTTCACCGGGCGATCCAAAATCAGCGCGGCCTTCGAGACGACAATTTCATGATTGAAAGGATCGCTTTTTCCGCCGAAGCCGCCGCCATTGGGCGTTGCGATCACGCGTATGTGGCCTGCGGGCATCTGCAAAACTTTCGCAAGAGCTTTATGCAAATAATGCGGCGTCTGCGTGGAGGACCAGATAGTCAATTTTCCTTCGGGATCTTTCATCGCGGCGGCAGCGTGCTGCTCGATGGCGAGATGCGTGTTGCCCTGAAAGAAAAAAGTGTCCTCGAAAACGTAATCGGATTCCGCGAAGCTCGCGTCAACATCGCCGAACTGCAACGAGACGCGCTTGTGAACGTTGCCTTCTTCGCCATAGTCGTGGATGCGCGGCGAAGGAGTTGCGAGCGCTTCTTCGGGATCGGAAATTGTTGTGAGGAGTTCGTATTCGACGTCAATCAAATCGAGCGCTTCGAGCGCGGTCAATTCTTCACGCGCGATTACGGCAGCGACTGGATCGCCGACATGTCTGACGTGATCGGAACAGAGTGCTTGCTCGTCCTGACTGACCGGAATAATTCCATATTCGATTGGCAAATCTTTTCCGGTGAGAACCAGATAGACGCCGGGATGCGCCATCGCGCGCGATGTATTGATGCTGGTGATTCGCGCGTGCGGATGCGGCGAGCGCAGCAATTTGCAGTAGGCCATGCGCGGAAGTGTGATGTCGTCAGCGAAGCGAGTTTGGCCGGTGACTTTGGCGCGCGCGTCCACGCGGCGGCGCGCTACGCCGATTACGCGCAAGTCTTCGGCGTCTTTTTGCGCGGCAATGGTCGGCGGATCTAAAACTTTTGGCACGTTTTATTTCCCTGTTGCTTTCTTAGCTGAAGCAATTTTCAAAACGGCGGATTCGACTGCTTCAAAAATTTGCAAGTATCCAGTGCAGCGGCAGAGAATTCCGGAAAGCGCTTCACGAATATCATCGCGCGATGGATTGTGATTATTTTCGAGCAGAGCTTTTGCCGTCAGCAGAATCGCGGGCGTGCAATAGCCGCATTGGGCGGCACCCATGTCGGCGAATTCATCTTGCAGGGGATGCAACTGGCCTTCGGATGTTAGGCCTTCGACCGTTGTGATGCTGACGCCTTCGCATTCCAGCGCGAGCAGCAGGCACGAAAGCACCGGCTTGCCATTGACGAGCACGGCGCACGCGCCACATTCGCCCAATTCGCAGCCGTGTTTAGTGCCGGTGAGCGCGAGATCTTCGCGCAAAACTTCCAGCAAAGTTTTGTAGGGAGCGAAGGAGACATCCGTTTTTTCGCCGTTCAGCAAAATTGTGATGCGCGCGGTTTTTCTGGATTCGGCTGGAAATATGGAACTGATTGGCACTAAGTTCACTTTGTTTCGCCTCCAGAAAAAATTAATCGGCTGACGCTTGCGTTCGGATCGCCCGCGGAATGGAATTGCTCACAGCGTGCGGCGCGCTGCGAACTGGCGAGTGTCTCCGAAACGCTTGCGGTTTCACCATCAATCCACGAATCAGAAAATGTGCAAATTCTTCGGCGATTTGCGTGGCGGTCAAAGCGCCTTCCGGACTGAACCAGCGCACGCTCCAATTCAGAGCGCCGAGAATGGCTCGAGTGGCGAGCGCGGCGTCACACTCGACGAACTCTCCCGATTGAATTCCGGCGAGTATTAATTGGCGAACGCCTTCTTCGTAGCGATCGCGCTTCAATAGAAGCGGGCGCTGAAAACGCGGCGGCAGTTGCGAAGTTAAAAGATGGGCGGCCGAGCCTTCCACTTCGTCGAGCACGCATCGCAGATGAGATTCGATTACCATGCTCAGTTTTTCCGCTGCGCTGACCTTCGCGATGCGCGCGGTTCTGAGCGCAGTCAACATCCTGTCGAGCGAATTGTCCTGGCAAAAGAAAAGCAGTTCGTGCTTTCCCTTGAAATAATTATAGAGATTCGCCGGGGAGAGATCGGCGGCGGCGGCGATATCGCGCATTTTCATGTCCGCGAAACTTTGCATACGAAACATTTTTCCGGCGGCGCGCAGAATTTGCAGGCGGCGCGCAAGATAGCGACGCTCGGCGCGGGATGAATCTTTTTTCGATGTTCTTTTGAGCGGCAATTCGTGGCTCCGAAGCGAGAGCGCGCGGGGCAGTATCAGGCGCTATGAGTCATTCGTAGCACGCCAGCAGGATAGTGTCAATCAAACTCTGAACAATTGTTCAGTAACAGAACAGACGTTCAGAATGTGATTGCAGCGTGGCGAAAATGCAGTAGAGCGTTATTGAAGCGGCGGCAATCCAATTCTTAAAATAAGATCCCGAAACGCCGGATCACCATGCAGGCTGCGCAAAGCGGGATCGGATTTGACGTTGATAATATCGGAATCGTGTCTGGTGAAAGCTTCCTGCAAATAATGGATGGCGTCTTGATTTTTTCCTGATAACGCGCAAGCGTCGGCGACGCGATAGCCGGAAATGGCTCCCTGCTCGTAATATTTTTCTTGAATATCGCGCACGCTATCCAACATTGCTTTGCCACCACCGGTCGCAAATCCTTGCTCAGCCGCTTTTACAATTTCCATTCCGGCCTGATCTTTCGCGAGCTCCGCAGCTTTTCTGGATTCGGCGAGATAAGCCGGATAATCGCCGCGCACGATGGAGATCGAAGCCAAATAGCGATGCGGGGAAATAAAAGTTGGATCGGCCGTCTCAATTTGTTTCAGGAGAGAAAGGCCTTCGGTGTCGCGGCCGGCGTAGCAAAGAAAGAGCGCGCGATCCGCCTGGATGGAAACGGAACTTGGGTCGAGCCGGCGCGCTTCTTCAAGTTGCGAAAGAGCTTCGGGATAGCGCGCAACCGCGCCGATGGCTGTTCCGTACCAGTGATGCGCGACGGCGTCTTTGGGATCAAGCTGGATGGCGCGCTTGAATTCACGTTCGCCGGCGGCGAAATCCCAAACCCAATAATAGGTTGCGAACGCGAGCGAGCGATGCGCTTCTGAAAGTGAGTCGTCCAACTCGACGGCTTTTTTCGCGGCGGCGATAGCACGCGGATAAGCTTCGTTGGAAGGCATGGCCGAATATTCGCGGAGCAGATTATAAGTGTCCGCCAAACCCGCATACGCCTGGGCGTAGTTTGGATCTGTGACAATAGCCTGCGTGAAATAATCCACGGCTTTATTCAAACTTTCCGGCGAACGCTTACTCCATTCAAATCGGCCCTTCAAGTAGAGGTCGACCGCTTCTGGATTGGATGAACCGTGGCCAGCTGAACTTGCGTTGGCCAAACGCACCGACGCACGCCGGGCGGAATAGAACCATGCAATTGCAACGGCGATCACGACAATCAGAATGGCGCTAACAATTCTGAAAACTGTGGATGAGCGTACAGGTGGAACTGTGGCGGCGGGATCGGGGCCGGGAGCAATTTCTTCCAATTTTGCGGAGGACGCGTTCAGCCAACGAGTAAGCTCGTCGGTAAAAGCGTAGACGCTGCCACCGGGTTTACCTGGCGCGCGGTGAACAGGAAGGGCGCGTTCTTTTTCCCATCGCTTTACCGTGCGGACATCCTTGCTGAAAAAGAGCGCAATTTCTTTCCAGGAGTCCAGGCGGCTAGAGGTTCTGTCGGTTGGGCTTATTTGTTCCATACCATCAGATGTCCCGAAATGTCCCCATACGCGTCTTGCCCGGCTGAATGGGTTCGCAGTATAGCCCACGCAGCACTGAAGGTTCTATAGC
>DASYNR010000101.1:0-3006 GCA_036008485.1 Candidatus Acidiferrales bacterium
GCGATTTTTGCAGAATCGCAGGCCTTCCCACGTTTGTCCCTCAAACGCGAAAAGGTTGCGCTCAATGCGCGCCTCGTCATGCTCGTCCCAATGGTACGAGCCGACCGCGCGGTACTCAACCGTTGCCATTTTCTCAGACACGCTCGCCTCTAGTAAAATCTACTAAAATCTACTAGATTCTACTAACTTTGTCAATCCTTTAAACTCACCAAAGTTATAGCCGCACCACCTCGTTCCGGAACTTCATTGCTGATTTTCTCGACCAGCGGATGCCCTGAGAGAAATTCCGCAAGTCCTCGCCGCAAAGCGCCGGTTCCATGTCCATGAATGATGCGCAGTCCCAATTTTCCCGCGACGGCTGCCTGATCCAGAAATTTGTCCACCCGTTCGGTGGCTTCTTCCACCGTATTTCCGATTACATTTATCTCGTCGGCGGAAGGCTCGTCGCTTGGTTGTGATTTCACGGTGACACCGGGCGAATATTGCGCCGGCGTGGACTTCTTCTTCGCGGAGGCATCGTCTTCCATGATGGAAAGAATGTCATCGAGCGCGATTTTCATTCTCAGCGGACCGGCTTCCACGTCGGCATTACGCGAATCAATTCGGCGCAGCACAACCGGCGACGGAAATCCGCGCACCCGAATTTTCACGCCGGGCACTAGACGTTCCGCGAGAACAGGTTTTTCCGTCGGCGTAACAGCCGTGCCCAAATCCTGTTGCGATGCCGACAAATGTTGCACAACCGCCGCGTCAGCTTCCTCGCGCGCATCGGTGCGCGCTTTTGTAACAGAGCGCTGCGCCTGTTTTGAAATTTGCTCGCGAAGCTGACGTTCCTTAATTGCTTCCAGCGCCTGCGCCAGTGCGGTTTCATGTTGCTTCAGCGCTTCCGCAAATTTCTGCTCCAGCTCGGTGATGCGTTTCCGCTGGCGTTCCGCCCATTCCGTTTGTAAAAGTTTTCTTTCGCGCGCGATTTCTTCGGATTGTTCGCGTACGGCCGCGCGCAATGCGTCCACTTCATCGTGCGCGTTATGCAGATACGAAATCAAGTCCGCAGCTTCGTGCGCGGCCGGACTCATTTCAGCGCGCGCTCGTTCCAAAATGTGATGAGGCAATCCGAGCCGTTCGGCAATCGCGATGCCGCTCGATCCACCCGGCACACCCACGAGCAGGCGATATGTGGGCCGAAGATTTACCGTGTCAAATTCCACGGCGGCGTTCAAAACTCCCGGCGTTGTGGAAGCGTAGGCTTTCAGCCGATCATGATGCGTGGTGGCGAGCGTCAAGCAATGCCGCGTGCGAAATTCTTCCAGCAGCGCAACGGCCAGCGCGGCGCCTTCTTCCGGAGCGGTGCCGGTGCCAAGTTCGTCCACGAGCACGAGGGAATTTTGTGTGACCGCCGCCAACATGCCACGCAAATTCAACATGTGCGCCGAAAAAGTCGAGAGATTAGCAGAGATCGATTGCTCGTCGCCAATATCCGCGAGCACTTGATCGAAGATCGGAAGCTCCACCGATTGCGCCGTCACAGGAATTCCGGATTGTGCCGCAAACACCACGAGTCCCACAGTTTTCAACGCAACAGTTTTACCGCCGGTGTTCGGCCCGCTGATTACCAGAACTGTTTCGTCGCCGCCCATAGCCAATGACATCGGCACAACGTGGCCGCCATCACGCCGAAGCGCCGCTTCCAGAACAGGATGCCGAGCGGCGTCGAGTTTCATTTGCGTACGCGCATCATTGCTCGCAAATACAGGCAAGGCGCAATCAAATTGACGCCCATATCTTCCGCGCGCAAAAAGCGAATCAAGCTCGGCAATTGTGTCCGCCGCGTGGCGAAGTGCGGGCGCATTCGCGCGCAACATGTCGCTGATCGCCGAAAGTATGCGCGCGATTTCCACTGACTCGTCTTCCGCAAGCTGCACCAATTTATTGTTGAATTCGATCGCCGCAAGCGGCTCGACGTAAACAGTTTGCCCGGTGGCGCTTGCGCCGTGAACAATCGCGTTCTTCACGCTGGAATGTTGTCGGTCCGCCGCGCGAACGGGAATCACATAGCGATCGTTGCGTAGCGTGACGTAGTCTTCGCCGGCCTCGGCTCCGCGCGAGCGTTGAATTTCGCGCAGCGATTTCTGAATCGAATCGCGCGTACGCGCAAGAGTTCCGCGAATCCGCCGCAACTCCGGCGAAGCGTCGTCGCTGATTGTCCCGTCCGGCAAAACAGTTTTGCGAATTACCGAGGCGATCTGACGAAAATCCGCCAGCGATTCAGCGCGTGCGGAAAGACCAGGAAATGATTCTCGCGCCTCACGAAAATGTGTTTTCAACCACGCCGCGGTATTCAGCAGTGACGCTGCATCCAACAATTCACCCGGCGCAAGAACCGTGGTCGAAGCGGCAATTTCAGACGCGCCCGGCTCCAGCCGCGTAAGCCACGGATCGGGATCGGCCAACGCTCCGAAGCCCAATTCATTGCTGCCGCGCAGCCATTCCATCGCTTCACGAATCAGCGCAAATTCGCTTTGCAACTGTGCGCGATCCTGCGAAAACTTCAGCGCTTCCACCGCGCGTCTTCCGGGAGCACAGGTGTTGAACCTGCAAACAATTTCGCGCAGGCGGCCAAATTCAAGAAGTTCTTCAGCGGAACGAGGCATGATGGTCTTTACTTTCGAGGCTTAACTCAATAATTGTAGCAAATTAATTTCCGCGTTCACTTGTGCGCCGGAGCGGTGCGTCGAGGGCCCAGCTCTTCAACCATCGCGACCGTCAATGCGTCTATCACATCCGTTGCGGCCTTCGGTTTCATGTCGTGATTATTCACAATAAAAGAAAAAACTAAATGCGCGCCGCGCGTGGACGTTGCATATCCCGCCAGAGAATCCACGTGCGTTAGCGATCCAGTTTTCGCCGAAACATGTCCAGCGGCCGGAGTGTTTTTCATTCTGTCCATCAACGTGCCGTCTTCACCGGCCACAGGAAGCACTGAACGAAATGTTGCGGCCCACGGCT
>DASYNR010000102.1:0-28129 GCA_036008485.1 Candidatus Acidiferrales bacterium
AGCGCGGAGCCCTGATTCTGGTCAAACATGCTCTTCACGACGTCCGTATTTATTCCGGGCGTAGGAATATGCGCGCCGATGCGGTATACGCCGAGCATGGCCAGCGTAAATAGCAGACGCTTCCGCAAATCCGGAATGCGGAAGATATTCGCCAGAGCCTGGAAAAATGCAGACATTAAACGTTTTCCGCCTTACCGCCAGCCGCCACGATTTTCTCCCGTGCTGACGCACTGTACGCATGCGCATGCACGGTGAGAGCAACTTTCAATTCGCCAGTACCCAAAATTTTAATTTCGCCGACAGCGCGCCTTACAAATTTGTGCGCGCGAAGCAATTCCGGCGTAACTGTTTCACCGGCCGGGAAAACATTCAGCGTCTCAATATTGACGACGGAGAATTCCTTCTGCCCCGGATTATGAAATCCGCGCTTCGGAATGCGGCGATGCAGCGGCATCTGGCCGCCTTCAAATCCACGGCGCATTTTATAGCCGGAGCGGGACTTCTGTCCCTTGCTGCCTTTGCCGGCGGTGCGGCCAAGTTTCGAGCCGATACCACGGCCGACGCGCACTTTGCGGTGTCGCGAACCCTTGGGCGGCTTCAAATTAGAAAGATTATAATCCATTCCCTGTCTCTCCCACAGAACTCGACTGCGTTACTCGGTGACTTCAACCAGATGGCGAACTTTCAGAATCATGCCGCGGATCGCGGGCGTGTCTTCGTGCTCAACAGTCTGATGCAGCTTGCGAAATCCCAGACCGCGAATGCATTCGCGCATGCCGATGGGGCAGCCAATGAAGCTGACCACATATTTTACCTTAAGCTTGCCATCTTTTTTCTTGGTCATGATTCTTTCCGCGCATCCTATCCGTTTTACAGATTTTTACCGGCGAAGATCTTCAACTGTTTTGGAACGCATATCGGCAACTTTTTGAGCATTGCGCAAACGAAGCAGCGCGTCAAACGTGGCCTTCACCACGTTGTGCGGATTCGCCGAGCCCAAAGACTTGGTCAGCACGTTGTGAATTCCCGCAACTTCCATAACCGCGCGCACCGCGCCGCCGGCAATGATTCCAGTACCATCAGGAGCGGGCTTGAGCATCACGTGACCGGAACCGTAGTGGCCGTCAACTTGATGCGGAATTGTTGTGCCCTTCAAATTCAACGGCAGCAAACTCTTCTTTGCTTGCTCGATGGCCTTGCGAATGGCCATAGGAACTTCTTTTGCTTTGCCGGTTCCAAATCCGGCGTGGCCTTGCTGATCGCCAACAACAACGAGCGCGGCGAAACTGAGATTCTTGCCGCCTTTCACGACTTTCGTGACGCGGTTGATGGAGACGACCTGATCCTTCAAGGAATTCGCGCTGAATTCCACGTGCTGACGGACGGCGAGTGTATCTCTTAGGATCTGTTTTGACATTCGATTAGAATTTCAACCCCGCTTCCCGTGCCGCGTTGGCAAGAGCTTGTACGCGTCCGTGATACTTATAACCACCGCGATCGAAAACAACTTTGGTGATGCCCGCCGCAATGGAGCGTTCGGCGATAATGCGTCCGATAATTTTTGCTGTGGCGATATTGCCGCCGCCCTTTGTTTCTTTGCGCGTTTCCTTGTCAATGGAGCTGGCGGAAACGAGCGTGGATCCGGCGCGGTCGTCAATGACCTGCGCGTAGATCTGATTCAGCGAACGGTACACGGTGAGCCGCGGCCGTTCGGACGAGCCAGAAACTTTTTGGCGCACGCGGCGATGAATACGCTCGCGATGCGCGCTACGAGAAATTCTGGTAACAGGCTTACTTGCCACTTCTGTCTCCTTCCGCCCAAATTATTATGCGGCGGCTTTTGCTCCGGCCTTGCCGACTTTCTTCTTGAGGCGCTCGCCGGTGATGCGAATACCTTTTTGCTTGTACGGATCGGGCGGACGCAGACTGCGCAGATTCGCGGAAACCTGGCCGACCAGAGCGCGGTCCGCGCCACTGACGGTCATGTGCGTCTGCTTTTCCACCGTGATTTGAATTCCTTCAGGAACCGGGAATTCAATTTGATGCGAGTAGCCCAGGTTCAGGACGACTGTCTTACCTTTTAATTCGGCGCGATATCCGACGCCGACGATATCGAGATCCTTCTTAAAGCCGGTGGTGACGCCGGTAACAGCGTTGGCCACGAGAGCGCGCGCGAGTCCGTGCAGCGCTTTTTGACTATCATTCTCGCGAAGCGCGGTGAGTTCAGCGCCCTTCTGTTCAAACTTGATGCCACGAGGAAGCGGAATCTTCAGTTTGCCCTTGGGGCCCTGCACATCAATTGCTCCGCCAGATACCTGCACTTTAACTCCGGCAGGTACTTCGATTGGCTTGCGTCCTATGCGCGACATGCGTGCTTTACTCCAATTCTGAATTCGCGATGCACAGATACTTCACTTGCAAAAAACTATTTACGAAACTTCGCAAAGAACTTCGCCGCCGATGCCTGCTTTGCGTGCGGCGCGTCCGCTCATCACACCCTGCGGCGTGCTGAGAATTGCGGTGCCCAATCCGCCGATTACGGAGCGAATTTCGGTGGCTCCGACATAATAGCGTTTGCCGGGACGCGAAACGCGCTTGAGCGAAGTGAGAACGCTGCGGCGCTCCGCCGTATATTTCAAGAAAATGCGCAGAATCTTGTGTGACTTCGATTCCTCCACCAGCTTGTAGGTCTGGATGTAGCCTTCTTCTTTTAATATACGCGCAATTTCGACCTTTAATTTCGAGGCCGGCACGTCCACGCGCGCGTGATGCGCTTTCGCGGCGTTGCGGATGCGCGTCAAGAGATCGGAAATCGGATCGGTCATCATAACTATGAAATTCCCCTCGTTACCAGCTTGCTTTCGTCACGCCCGGAATTTCGCCCTTGAGCGCCAGGCCACGGAAGCAGATGCGGCACATTTCAAATTTTCCGATAAAACCGCGCGGCCGGCCGCAAATGCGGCAACGGTTGCGCTGGCGGATTTTATACTTCAACTTCTTCCGCAACTTCGCCATTTGACTTGTTCGAGCCATATATCTCCTAAGCTGCTCTTAGCGGCACACCCAACCCGCGGAGAAGTTCACGTCCTTCTTCGTCGCTGCGCGCGGTGGTTGTGAAAGTAATGTTCATACCTTTAATTTTGTCGACCCGGGTGTAGTCAATTTCCGGGAACACGAGTTGATCTTTCAAACCGATGGTGTAATTGCCGCGGCCGTCAAACGCATTCGGCGGCAGACCCTTGAAGTCACGAACGCGAGGCAACACGATGTTGCAGAGACGGTCGAGGAATTCGTACATACGGTCGCCACGCAAAGTGACGCAGCATCCGATGGGCATTCCTTTGCGAATCTTGAAATTCGCGATGGACTTCTTGGCGCGCGTGACGACAGGCTTCTGTCCGGCAATCTGGCCAAGCTCGATAACGGCAACGTCGAGAAGCTTGACGTTCTGGCTGGCTTCACCCATGCCGATATTGACGACGATCTTGGCAATTTTCGGCACAGCCATGGGATTGGTGTAATTGAAGCGCTTCATGAGCGCTGGAATTACTTCCCCGCGATAACGTTCCTGCATTCGGCTCTTCATACTTCGGTCTCGTCCTTCACTTAATGCGATTATTACTAGAAACTTTATTTCTAAAACTTAGTTACTTCTCAAAGTTGGTTACTTCTCAAGCGTTGTGTCGCAACGCTTGCAGACGCGCACTTTCGTGCCGTCAGACAAAATCTTGTGGCCGACGCGCGCATGCTTGTTGCAGCTGGGGCAGAGCAACATCACATTTGAAATTGCGATGCCGCCCTCGCGTTCCAGAATGCCGCCCTTCACGTTCTTGCCGGGATCGGGGCGCGTGTGGCGCTTAATCATTCCGGCGTGCTCAACGGTGACGCGGCGCTTTGCCAAATCCACGGAAAGAACGCGACCGGACTTGCCTTTATCCCGGCCGGCGATGACGCGAACTTCGTCATTCTTCCGGATGGAACTCGTGAGCCGCGGAGCTACTATACGTTTCCTCATGGCCTACCACACCTCTGGGGCAAGCGAGACAATTTTGGCGAAATTCTTTTCGCGCAACTCGCGTGCTACGGGGCCGAATACGCGGGTCCCCACGGGCTCTTTTGCTTCGTTAATCAGAACGGCTGCATTATCGTCAAAGCGGATGTAAGTTCCATCGCGGCGGCGATGTTCTTTACGCGTGCGAACCACAACCGCGCGAACCACCGTACCCGCTTTCACCGCGCTATCCGGCGCAGCTTCTTTTACAGATGCGGTGATGACGTCTCCCAACCCGGCGCGAAGGCCAGTATCACCGCCAAGGGGCAAAATCATCGTAAGCTGTTTGGCGCCGGAATTATCGGCTACCGTAAGCCACGATCGCATGCGAATCATTGCCGTTTTCTCCCGTAATTACTCAAAATCGTTCGCTGTCCGCTAGACACTAAACCGCGCTGCCGCGATGCGCGACAACTTCCGCCAAGCGCCAGCGCTTTAGTTTTGACATCGGGCGCGTTTCGACGATGCGTACTGTATCGCCTACCGCCGCCTGGCCAGTTTCGTCATGCGCATAAAACTTTTTGGTGACGCGCACGATGCGGCCGTATTTTTTGTGGCCAACCATGCGGGTAACTTTCACGACGATGGTCTTGGCCATCTTCGCGCTGGTTACCAACCCGGTTTTTTCCTGCTTGCGTCCGCGAACCGCGTGACTGGACGGTGTTTTCACGGGCGCCGCGGAGGCGTTCTGCGCGCTAGTGTTTTCCATTGGCATTTCCTTTGCTCAATTCCCGTTCGCGAAGCATGGTTTTGATGCGCGCCATCTGCTTGCGCGATGACCGAAGCTTGGTGAGCGCTTCCGACTGTCCCGTGGTCAACTGAAAACGGAGACGGAAAATCTGCTCGCCCAGTTCCTTCATTTGCGCTTCGAGTTCGGGCGTACCCAGATCGCGAAGATTTTCAACGCGCTTCGCCATTAGAGCTCCTCTGCTCGCGAAACAAATTTTGTGCGGATGGGCAGCTTGTGCGAAGCCAGCTCCATCGCTTCCTTGGCTATTGCGAGATCGACTCCAGCCATTTCAAACATCACACGTCCGGGCTTTACGACTGCAACCCAGTATTCCGGAATGCCTTTGCCTTTGCCCATGCGGGTTTCGGCCGGCTTCTTGGTGAAAGGCTTATCCGGAAAAATACGAATCCAAAGTTTTCCGCCGCGCTTCATAAAACGTGTGATGGCAACGCGCGATGCCTCGATCTGACGGTCGGTAATCCACGCCGGCTCGAGCGCCTTCAAACCAAAATCACCAAACGCCAAGCTGCCTCCACGCCACGCTTTACCCGCGCGGCGTCCGCGTTGCTGCTTGCGGAACTTCACTTTCTTCGGCATCAACAATGACATCGTAGCTCCCGTTCAAACTTTACAAACTCTTGATACTTCGATTACAGCGCCGCCGGCGCGGCAATTGTCTTCACCGTATTCTTTTCCGGAATGCGCTCGCCGCCGTATACCCAGCACTTCACGCCGATCACACCGTAGGTTGTTTCGGCCTGCGCGAAACCGTAGTCAATATCCGCACGCAGCGTTTGCAATGGCAAGCGACCTTGCAGATACCATTCCGTGCGCGCGATTTCCGCGCCGTTCAAGCGTCCACCTACACGAACTTTAATTCCCTTGCAGCCAAACCGCAGAGCAGAGTCAACCGCTTTGCGCATGGCGCGGCGGAAAGCAACGCGCTTTTCAAGCTGAAGCGCGATGGATTCGGCAACCAGTTGCGCGTCCAATTCCGGACGATGCACTTCCTGAATATCCACGTGAACTTCACGCTTGGTATTCTTCTGGATGTCGGCCTTCAACTTGTCGATCTCGGAGCCTTTGCGGCCGATGATGATGCCGGGCCGGGCGGTATAAATCCGGATGACAAGTTTATTTGCCGCGCGCTCGATATCGATCGACGAGATGCCCGCTGCTTTAAGTTTGTCCTTCAACTGAGCGCGCAAGATGACGTCTTCGTGCAGCAAGTCGGCGTAGTCCTTGCCGGCATACCAGCGCGACTTCCACATCTTGTTGTAACCCAGGCGAAAACCGTACGGATGTGTCTTCTGCCCCACCAGTGCCTCCCAGCGAAATTCTTACTTACTTCTTTTTCGGTCCCGGTTTTGACGGGTTCGATGCCGCCGGACGACGCTTGCCTTTGCCTTGTTGTCCGGTAATTGCCTGACGCGCCTTGCGAACCGCGCCACGAACGCCCTTGTTCGATTCTTCGTCCGCCGCCGCGGCCACTGCGCGCTGTTGCGCGCCTACCGCATGCTCGGCAACGCCGACCATGATGTGCGCGGTGCGCTTCTGGTAGCGAAATGCGCGGCCCATTGGCGCGGGACGCAAACGCTTCCAGCGCGAACCTTCGTTCGCGAAGCATTCGGACACAAACAAGTGATCGACATCGAGTGATTCGCCGGCGTCATCCGCTTTACGTTCCGCGTTCGCGATGGCGCTGCGAAGAATTTTTTCAATGGGCTTGGCCACGCGCTTCATAGTGAAGCGAAGAATGCCAAGCGCTTTTTCCGCGCGCTGTCCGCGGATTAAATCGAGCACGAGGCGCGCCTTTTGCGGCGAAACACGAACGTGCTTGGCCGTCGCGCTAGCTGTAATTGCCGGTGCCGCTGTAGTTTCTGGTGGCATCGCTTAACCTTTTGGCGCCGGCGGCGCTGATGATGGTGCTGCTCCACCGCCCGCGGGAGCTCCTGCTCCTCCGGCTGGTGCGGACGCCGCAGCGGCGCGTTCAAGCGCTGCTTTCACGGCATGTCCTTTAAATGTACGCGTCGGCGCAAATTCGCCGAGTTTGTGACCGACCATCTGCTCGGTAACGTACACGGGAATAAATTTTCGGCCGTTGTGCACGGCGATGGTGTGGCCGACCATATCGGGCACAATCGTTGAGCGCCGCGACCATGTTCGGACGACTTTCTTTTCGTTGCGGGCGTTCAGCGCTTCCACCTTAATTCGCAGGTGGTCGTCGATGAACGGTCCCTTTTTTACTGAGCGCGCCATGACTCTCCGATTATTTCTTTATTCTTCGACTCTTACTCTTCTACCCGGCGCAGCTTCACCCACGGAGCGCGCCGCATTTTCTTGAATCCACGCACCGGACCCGGAACCCGGTGAGAAACTGTGCAGAACGGGCAAACAAAACGGGTGCCTTGCGCGTTGGGAGTTTTCTCTACGATCACCGCCCAACCTGACTTGCAAATTCGATAGAGCACTTGCTCCGGCGGAGCGGCAGGTTGGCGTGTCAGTAGCGGACGAACCAAACCACGCAGACCGGGCTTCGCGCTGGAACGCGCAATTACTCGCGCGCGTACCGCGGATTTCACCGACTTCACCGAGCGCACCACGGACGCCGACTTGCGCCGGGGCCGTGTGGCGCGTCGTGATGAGCGCCGTGCTGATCTTCGTGCTGCTCTTGCCGCCATCGGTAATTCGTCTCCGTGAAACTAATTACAAATCCTTTTGAGTTACTTCTTACGGCGTTCCACAATCAAGTGATTGGCGCGCTTGCTGCTGCGAGTTTTTGCGCCAAGCGTTGGGAATCCCCAAGGCGTTTGCGGATGATTACCCTTTACGCGGCCTTCACCACCACCGTGCGGGTGATCCACGGGATTCATCGCCACACCGCGGTTGGTAGGACGCTTGCCGAGCCAGCGAGTTTTGCCGGCCTTACCGTAGGTAACATTCTCGTGGTCCAGGTTGCCGACCTGTCCGATAGTCGCCATGCAATCCAGACGGAACTTGCGGACTTCGCCCGACGGCAGCTTGATCAGCGCGATATCGCCTTCTTTGCTGAGCAGTTGCGCGGAATTGCCCGCGGAACGAACCAACTGTGCGCCACGACCGGGATACAGCTCCAAGTTATGGAGCGGCGTGCCGGGAGGAATCAACTTAATCGGCAACGCATTGCCAGGCAGAATGTCAGCGCCTTCGCCGGTCAGAACGGTCGCGCCGACCTTAAGTCCAACGGGCTGAAGGATATAGCGCTTTTCTCCGTCGGCATAGTGGAGAAGGGCCAGCAACGCCGAACGGTTAGGATCATATTCGATGGCGGCAACACGCGCCGGGATTCCGGTTTTATCGCGCCGGAAGTCGACCACGCGGTACTGGCGCTTATGGCCGCCGCCGCGATGCCAGCTGGTGATTTCGCCGTGAGCGTTGCGTCCACCGGTACGCTTGCGCGTTTCGGTGAGCGATTTTTCCGGCGTTTGCTTGGTGATCTCGCTCTTATCGAGGAGTGTCACAAAGCGCCGTGAAGCCGTATATGGTTTAAAACTTTTTAGTGGCATCTTCTTACTGTCTCCCCCCGCTTATTACCGGGGATGTTACAGATTCTCCGCGTATTCGATCATTTTTTCGCCCGCGGCAAGTTTCACGTAGGCTTTCTTCCAATCGCGACGATAGCCGGTAATCATTCCCCGGCGGCGCATTTTGCCGAAAAAATTGGCAGTGCGCACGGCAGCGACTTTTACTTTAAAAATCTTCTGCACGGCGTCTTTGATCTGAACTTTGTTTGCCGACGCCGCCACTTCAAACACGACAGTCTGCTGAGTTTCTTTAACGGCCATACCTTTTTCGGTAACGATAGGCCGGCGAATGATGCGGTGCGGATCCAGGTGCATCGCTTACTCCTTGCTCTTTCCGGCAGAACCTTTGCCCTTGGTCGATTTCGACTTTGCTGCTTTCGCCGGTTTCTTTGCCGCAGCCTTATGTTCCTTGGCAGGTTTTGCAGCAGCTTTCTTTGCAACGGACTTCTTCAGCGCCGGCGCTTTCGCCGCTTTGTGTGCAGCTTTGTGCGCGGGCTTCTTTGGCGCGGCCTTTGTTCCCGCAACTTCGGTTGCCGCAGGCTTGATGTGCGTTACATCCGGCTTCGCTTCGGCGCTTACTTCATCGCCTGCGTCAGCAAATCCACCTGCCGCGCCGAGTTCGCTTAAGCGCAGCGCCGCATCTTTGGAGAGCATCAGGCGGTCATGCTTCAGCAAATCGTAAACTTGCAGGTCGCGCGAAAGAGAAAGCGTGATGCCTTCCAGATTCCGGCTGGCAAGTTCGAGATTCCGGTTGCCGTCATTATCAACCAGCAAAATTGTACGGACATCGCCATTCAATTTGCCGAGCGCTTCGCGGAACGGCTTGGTCTTGTGTGTTTCGAGTTCCCATCCGTCAATCACAATCAATTTTTCTTCGGCGAGTTTCATGGAAAGCGCCGAACGCAGCGCGCCCAAAACCATTTTGCGCGGCAAGCGATAAGAATATTTGTGCGGCACCGGGCCGTGAACCGTGCCACCCTTGCGCCAGAGCGGGGAGCGGATGGAACCAATACGCGCGCGTCCCGTGCCCTTCTGTTTCCAAAGTTTGCGACCGGAACCGGCAACATCGGCGCGGCCCTTGGTCTTGTGCGTGCCCGCGCGCTGTCCCGACAAATACCAACGCGTGGTTTCGTGCAAGAGGTGAGGATTCACTCTGGCGGCAAACACGCCGTCCGCCAGGTCAACTTGACCTACCGTCTTGCCTGCTAGATTTTTGACGTCAACTACCGGCATCGCTTGAGTCCTCTATTTCCGATTCCGAATATTTCGCGCCTATTTCTGCGCGGTCTTCTTTGCTTTTCGTGATTTGCGAATCAAAAGATACGAACCTTTGGGGCCCGGCACCGCTCCGCAAACCAGCATCAAATTTTCTTCGGCGTCAATTTTCACGACGCGCAAATTCTTCGCCGTAACTTGTGCGTTGCCCATGTGACCGGGGAAATGCTGCCCCTTCCACACACGCGATGGAAACGAGCTGGCGCCAATGCCGCCGGGCGCGCGATGAAACATGGAACCGTGAGTGGCATCACCGCCGCGATAGTGCCAGCGCTTCACGCCGCCCGCGAAACCGCGGCCTTTGCTAACGCCGGTTACGTCCACATATTCGCCGGGCTCAAAGCCGTCAACCAGAACGCGATCGCCCACTTTTGCTTCTTCGTTTGAAGCTTTCAAACGAACCTCGCGCAGCAGACGTACAGGAGGCACATTCGCTTTTTTGAAGTGGCCCGTCATTGCTTTGTTCACGCGCTGTGACTTAACGAATTCCACGAGGCCGAGTTGCACAGCTTCGTAGCCGTCTGGTTCCGCGCCGCGCTTCTGCACAATTACGCACGGACCCGCTTGCATCACCGTACAGGGAACGGATTCGCCGTCCGGCGCGAAGAATTGCGTCATACCGAGCTTGATTCCGAGAATGCCATTGACAGCCATGCGATTCGCTCTCTCAATTCCTGTCCGCTGTCTGAAAAATTTCCAGCGGAAAAATCATTTTGTTCGCAAACTATTTCGCTACGTGTTCCCGGCCAAATGCTTTGATTTCAACGTCAACGCCCGGCGGAAGATCGAGCTTCATCAGTGCGTCGACGGTGTCCGGCGTCGGCTCCAGAATGTCAATGAGCCGCTTGTGCGTGCGCATTTCAAACTGCTCGCGCGATTTTTTGTCGACGTGCGGCGATCGCAGCACCGTCCAGCGGTTAATTGTTGTCGGCAGAGGAATCGGTCCGGCGACGTCCGCGCCAGTACGCTTTGCCGTTTCGACAATCTCCCGCGTGGACTGATCCAGGATGCGGTGATCGTAAGCCTTCAATCGGATTCTAATGCGTTCGCCTGTATGCATACGTTACTCGATGATCTCAGCAACTGCGCCAGCTCCAACGGTGTGGCCGCCTTCGCGAATCGCGAAGCGCAACCCCTTCTCCAAAGCCACAGGCGTGATCAAACTTACTTCCACGCTTACGTTATCTCCCGGCATCACCATCTCTACTCCTGCCGGCAGTTTCATATCGCCCGTTACGTCCGTGGTGCGGAAATAAAACTGGGGACGGTATCCGGTGAAGAACGGTGTATGACGTCCACCTTCTTCCTTCTTCAAAATATATGCTTCCGCTTTGAACTTCGTGTGCGGAGTGATCGATCCCGGCTTGGCAACTACTTGTCCGCGCTCGACTTCTTCTTTTTCTGTGCCGCGCAAGAGCAAGCCAACGTTGTCGCCTGCCATGCCTTCATCCAACAACTTGCGGAACATTTCGATTCCAGTTACAACGCGCTTCACCGTCGGACGGAATCCCACGATTTCCATTTCTTCGCCGACCTTCAAGCGTCCGCGTTCCACACGGCCCGTAACTACCGTTCCACGTCCCGAGATCGAGAAAATATCTTCAATCGGCATGGCAAACGGTTTGTCAACGTCACGAACAGGCGTGGGAATATATTCATCCACCTTCGCCATCAGCTGATCGATCGTTGCTTCCCACTTTGCTTCGCCGTTCAGTGCGCCCAAAGCGGAGCCGCGAACCACTGGAATTTCATCGCCCGGGAATCCGTAGCTCTTCAAGAGTTCACGAACTTCCAGTTCAACCAATTCCAACAGTTCCGGATCTTCAACCGAGTCGCACTTGTTCAAGAAAACTGTAATAAAAGGCACGCCAACCTGACGCGCCAGCAAAATATGTTCGCGCGTTTGCGGCATCGGGCCGTCTGTAGCCGCAACCACCAGAATCGCGCCGTCCATTTGCGCGGCGCCGGTGATCATGTTCTTCACGTAGTCGGCGTGGCCGGGGCAATCGATATGCGCGTAGTGGCGATTCGGTGTTTCATATTCCACGTGCGCTACGGCAATCGTAATACCGCGTTCGCGCTCTTCCGGCGCGTTGTCAATCGAATCAAACGCGCGGAACTGCACCTTCGGATTATGCTTCGACAACACCTTCGTGATCGCTGCCGTCAACGTCGTTTTTCCATGGTCAATGTGACCAATCGTTCCGATGTTTACGTGCGGCTTACTTCGTTCAAACTTTTCCTTCGCCATCGCTTACTCGCTCCTCAGTTATCGGTAGAATCCAAAACTTTCAATAAAATCCAACTGCAATAATTTCAGTAAAAAACTATTCCGTTCTTTCCGGCCAACCCAGCCGGTGCGCAACCCGCACCATGGCTCCTTCATTCAGAACAATTCTTTCCGGCACGCCGCGGCCCTGCTCTACTTCCATTTCCAGAAGCGCAGTTGCTGCTAACTCTTGCTGCTCAGAACTTAAACTTGTTCTGCCCCCGGTGCTCATGGCCATTCCGGTAATCGAAACCACTACCAATCGTCCTTCTGCATCCTGAAACTGATGATCTACGGCAACGCGAAATCCGCTTTTAATCTTTGACCGGGATTCGAGAACTCCCAAATATTCAAAGCCTGAAATCGAACTCGCCATTCACACCTCAAACTTCTTGCCTACTTACCGCCCGTATTCTTTGCCACCACTTCTTGAGCAATCGATCCGGGTGCTTCTTCATAGTGCGAAAAGAAAAGCGAGAAACTGGCGCGTCCCTGTGAACGGCTGCGCAAGTCAGTGGCATAGCCAAACATCTCCGCCAGCGGCACAAGCGCGCGAATAATCTGGCTGCCTGCGCGCGAATCCGAACCTTGAATCTGAGCGCGGCGCGCGTTCAAGTTTCCGAAAACCGCGGCCATATATTCGTCAGGCACAACAACTTCGATGCGCATGATCGGTTCGAGCAGCACCGGATGAGCGCGGCGGCAGGCTTCTTTAAAGCCCATGGAACCCGCAATTTTAAAGGCCATTTCCGAGCTGTCAACGTCATGGTAGCTGCCGTCGAGAAGAATTACGGCGACGTCCACCATTTCGTATCCGGCAAGAGTGCCAGAGTCCATCGCTTCGCGAATTCCCATTTCGATTGGAGCGATATATTCCTTGGGAATTGCGCCGCCGATGACTTTGTCAATAAAGAGGAAGCGATGTTCTTTGTCGAACTTCCAGCGTCCACCGGAACCAGCAACCTGTTTGGACATGGCGTCGAGATCGTCGGTGGAAAGATCGTTCATGGATTCGTGTCTGGAAGAAGGAAGGGGATGAACCTCGAGTTTACAATGTCCGTACTGACCGCGGCCGCCGGTTTGGCGAATATATTTTCCTTCGGCGATGGCAGTCTTGCGAATTGTTTCGCGGTAGGCCACTTGAGGACGTCCGACGGTTGCCTGCACGCCGAATTCACGCATCATGCGGTCGACAATAATTTCCAAATGCAACTCGCCCATTCCGGAGATAAGAGTTTGCGATGTGTCCGGATCGGTGTGAACGCGGAAGGTGGGATCTTCCTGCGCAAGTTTCGCGAGCGCGTTGGACATCTTGTCCTGATCGACTTTTGTTTTCGGCTCGATGGCGACGGAAATTACAGGCGTCGGGAAAACGATATTTTCCAGGACGACCTGCTTATTTTCATCACACAGCGTGTCGCCAGTGGTGACGCTCTTCAGTCCAACGCAGGCCGCGATATCACCGGCATAAACTGCGTTAATTTCTTCGCGCTTGTTGGCATGCATTCGGAGCAAACGGCCAACGCGTTCGCGCGTACCCTTTGTAGAATTAAAAACGTAGCTGCCCGATTCGAGCACGCCGGAATAAACGCGCACGAAAGTGAGCTGCCCGACAAACGGGTCGGACATAATTTTAAATGCCAGCGCGGCAAACGGCTGATCGTCAGCAGGACGGCGCAATATTGGCTCGTCACCATCGACGGACATACCTTCCATCGGAGGAACGTCAAGCGGCGAAGGGAGATAGTCGACAACGGCATCAAGCATGGGCTGAACACCCTTGTTCTTGAAGGCGGAGCCGGCCACGACTGGAATTAATTTCAGAGCAATTGTCGAGCGGCGAATCGACGCGCGCAATTCTTCGGCGGTAAATGTTTGGCCGCCAACAAATTTTTCGAGCAGCGTGTCGTCGTGCTCGGCAATGTACTCGATCACTTTTTCGCGATGTTCTTTGTAGAAAGCTTCGTCAACGGCAGAGGATTTTAGTGCGGCGGCAATGTCAGGACGGGTGGCAACAAACGCGGCATCCCACAATTTCTTGACATCAAAACTTTCAAACTTAGCGCCCAGCGTTTCTTCCAGCCAGATGACCGCTTTTTCTTCGATAAAATCGATTACGCCGATGAAGGTGTCTTCTTTGCCGATGGGAAATTGGAGGGGAACGACGTGTCCGGAAAGGCGCTGGCGCATGGAGTTGACGGAAGCGTCAAAATCCGCGCCGACGCGATCCATCTTATTAATGAACGCAATGCGCGGAACGCGATACTTATCGGCCTGACGCCAAACTGCTTCGGACTGCGGCTGAACACCGGCAACAGCGTCAAACACTGCAACCGCGCCATCCAAAACGCGCAGCGAGCGTTCGACTTCCACAGTAAAATCCACGTGGCCGGGTGTGTCAATAATATTGATGCGGGTCTTTTTGCCGTGGCGATCCCAAAACGCAGTCGTAGCGGCGGAAGTGATAGTAATTCCGCGCTCCTTCTCCTGCTCCATCCAGTCCATGGTCGCCGCGCCGTCGTGCACCTCGCCGATTTTGTAGGTCACACCCGTATAGAAAAGGATGCGCTCGGTCGTAGTGGTCTTGCCGGCGTCAATATGCGCCATGATTCCGATGTTGCGTGTATCTGCGAGTTGTGTCTCTCGTGGCATTTTCTAAAAGTTATCTATGTCCTGTTTTTACCAACGATAATGCGCGAACGCTTTGTTCGCTTCCGCCATGCGGTGAACGTCTTCCTTCTTCTTGATGGCGCCGCCGCGTCCGTTCGACGCGTCCAGTAATTCCTCCGCGAGCTTGGTGGTCAAATTCTTGCCGCCGCGGGTGCGCGCATTTTGCAGCAGCCAGCGAATCGCGAGTGACTGCCGGCGATTCGGATTCACTTCAATCGGCACCTGATAGTTCGCGCCGCCAACACGCCGCGTCTTCACTTCCAGAAGCGGCTTGGTGTTCTCAACCGCTTTCTTAAAAGTTTCGAGCGCGCTGGGATTGCCCTTGGCCGTAATTTGATCCATCGCGCCATAAAAAATGCGCTGCGCCGTGGAACGCTTGCCGTCCCACATCATCGAGCTGATGAATTTCTGCACCAGGTCGCTGCCGTAAACTGAATCCGCCGGAGTTACGCGGCGAATCACTGCACCTTTACGCGGCATCTTCTCTCCTTACTTCTGTGCTGCTTTGGGGCGCTTTGCGCCGTACTTCGAGCGAGCTTGCTTGCGATTGTCCACGCCCGCTGCGTCCAGAGTTCCACGAACGATGTGGTAACGGACGCCGGGCAAATCCTTCACGCGGCCGCCGCGCACCAACACGATCGAGTGTTCCTGCAAGTTGTGACCGATGCCGGGAATATACGTGGTGACTTCCACGGCGTTGGTCAAGCGCACGCGCGCTACCTTGCGCAATGCAGAGTTTGGTTTCTTCGGCGTCTGCGTGTAAACGCGAATACATACTCCGCGCTTTTCAGGGCAGCCTTGCAATGCCGGTGACTTTGTCTTGGCGCGAATTTTTTCGCGGCCGTAACGCACTAGTTGCGAGAATGTGGGCACGACTCTCCCTTAAAACTAAGTCTTTGGCTTTTGACTTACGCGAAGACACAAAGCTCTACGCGCAAGTGCCGCTTTCATTAAAGAAAGGGCTGGACTACGACCCGGAGGTAAAGATACTCCGCAACGAGACTCGCCAAGGCGAATGCTCTAAACTGCAGGATACAGCGGAGAGACTATACTCGGCTTTGCGGGACTGGCGTCCCATTCCGGCCGCTTCTTCTTCCCCATTCCGTCTTACATGTTCTGGGGTCGAAGACCTTCCGTTTCTAAAACCCTACAAAAGTCCCTGACCAACTCGTAAGTATAGGCATGACATGGGTTTGTGTCAAACAAAAAAGTGACGTCCGGTGGAAAACGCCGCCGGCGAATCCTCACTCATCCCACCGCGCGCATGAATTGCGCGTCAAAACCCGTTGCCCAGACTCCCCCAAACGACCCGTAGAACGCTGAAAACTAAAGACTTATGTCGTGCGGGCTACCTAGCTACTTCAGCTCCATAATTTCCTGCTCTTTGATTGCAGCGAGGTCTTCCATTTTTTTTGTTTCGCTATGTGTGAGCTTTTCCAGTTCATCGAGCGAACGCTTCTTATCATCTTCACTGACAGCTTTTTCTTTCGCTAATTTTTCCACTGCCTCTTTAATATCGCGGCGAACGCCTCGCACGGTGGTGCGATGATTTTCCAAAACTTTGTGCATGTGCTTCACAAGTTCTTTTCGGCGATCTTCATTGAGCGAAGGAATCGGAACGCGTACGGATTTCCCATCGTTCGTGGGATTTAATCCGAGATCCGAAGTGCGTATCGCTTTATCGATAAGAGGCACGGCGTCGGGATCCCACGGCGTAACCATAAGCATGGTGGCTTCGGGAACAGTAACGGAGCCGAGCTGATTCACGGGCATGGATGTGCCGTGATAATCGACGCGAATGTGGTCGAGCAGCGAAGTGTTCGCGCGCCCGGTTCGCAGCGAAGAAAGTTCCTTGCGAAAATCGTCAACCGCTTTTTCCATGCGCGCTTTGGCTTGCGCCATGGCGTCTTTGCTGTTTGCGATTGTAGTCATTCCTGTCGCGCCTCCGGTAAATAATTTCCGGTAATTCGTTTTGGAAATTCACAAACAATACCAAATTCTTCCGCAGCTATGCCGGACTTACGGTAGATCCTACTTTTTCGCCCATCACCACGCGCTGAATGTTTCCGGGCACATTCATATTGAAAACAACGATCGGCATTTTATTGTCCATGCAAAGTGAAATTGCGGTGTTGTCCATTACCGACAAACCTTTTTGCAGAACGTCAAGATATGTGATGCGCTCAAACATTTTCGCGCCGGGAACTTTTTCCGGATCGGCGTCGTAAATTCCGTCCACGCGCGTGGCTTTCAGAATCACGTCCGCTTTTATTTCCATGGCGCGCAGAGCTGCGGCTGTGTCAGTCGAGAAATATGGATTGCCAGTGCCTGCAGCGAAAATTACTACGCGGCCTTTTTCAAGATGACGCGTTGCACGGCGGCGAATAAAAGGTTCGGCCACTTGATGCATTCCAATCGCGCTGAGAATTCGCGTGTGGCAGCCCACCTTTTCAAGGGACGCCTGCAGCGCCAGTCCGTTGATAACGGTGGCGAGCATTCCCATGTAGTCGCCGGTGGCGCGATCAATCGAGAGCGATTTCTGGCGCGTGCCGCGGAAAATATTTCCGCCGCCAACCATAATGGCCACTTCGATGCCGAGATCGCGCACATCTTTTATTTCGCGAGCAATGGTAGCAACAGTTTCGCCGTGAATGCCGAATTCTTCCGGACCAGAGAGCGATTCGCCGGAAAGTTTAATTACGATTCGCTTGTATGCGGGTTTTTGTCCGTCGATCTTTGTAGCTGGTTGCGTTGGCGTTGTGGGCATCGTGTGATATCCGCCGCACGGGCGGCGAAGTCGGACTGCAGTTTAGCAGAGAATCTTGACCGGCGAAATCCAGACATCGAACAAAAAAATAAGATGCCGCGAGAAACCGCGTGGTAGCGTTTGGGGTTACTCGCGGCGGATAATTAGTTTAAGCTTTTGCCGGCTCAGCGGCAGGCTCGGCTTCATCCCGCTTTGGCGCAGATCCCGCTGCGTAAGTTGCCGTCACATCGCCGACCTTCATGCGGACAAACCGGCGAACGGAAACCTTCTCGCCCATTTTGGCGATGACTTGAATAATCATTTCGCCGACGGTGACCGATTCATCCTTAATGAAGTGCTGCTCGTACAGGCAATTTTCTTCGTAAAACTTATCCACTTTGCCAGTGGCAATTTTTTCGATGATCGCTTCGGGCTTGCCGGATTGGCGAGCCTGATCGCGTGCGATTTCTTTTTCGCGTTCGAGAATTTCGGGCGTCACATCTTCACGGCGCACGAATTGCGGATTCAGCGCGGCGATATGCATGGCAATGTCATGGCAAAGATGCTTGAACTCGTCAGTACGCGCAACGAAATCTGTTTCGCAATTGACTTCAAGCAGCACGCCAATTTTTCCGCCAGCGTGGATGTAAGTGCTGACCAACCCGTCGGTCGCTTCGCGCTCGGCTTTCTTTTGCGCAGCCGCCTGGCCCTTCTTACGTAGATAGTCCACGGCCTTATCGACGTCGCCGGAGGATTCCACCAACGCCTGCCGGCAAACACTGAATCCCGCGCCTGTAAGCTCGCGGAGTTTTTTCACCATTTGTGCCGGTACATTCGCCGGCTCAGGATTCGCACTCATAGTTTCAACAAACCTTTCAGGAGAATGAATTGCATTTCAGAAATCGACCTGCACAAATAGCAGGACGAGTAGAAGAATTATTGGCGCGGCGCCGCGAAATTACTGTCCGGTGGCAGCATCCTTATCTTTATCCGGAACTTCCGATGCCGGGTCGATTACCGCATCGGCAGCGGCCGCGAATGGCTCGTCTAGCGTGGCAGGATCCACGAAGTCGCCTTCAGACTTTTCATAGGCTTCGTACTTGCTCGTGTCCTTATACTCCACGCTCGGATCGATTCCGTCTGCTCCAACGCCTTCGGCGCCTTCATTGGACTTCGCTTCGGCAAGCTGCGATTGCTCGAGTGATTGCTTGCCTTCGATTACGGCGTCGGAAATTTTCGAGGTGAACAAACGAATGGCGCGCAACGCGTCGTCATTTCCGGGAATAATCCAGTCCACAACTTCCGGATTGCAATTCGTATCCACGATGGAAACGACAGGAACGCCCATGCGGCGTGCTTCACGCACCGCGATTTCTTCGGCGTTGCTATCGATTACAAACATCGCATCGGGAAGAGTGGTCATATTCTCCATGCCGCCGAGATTCTGGTGGAGATGATCCATTTCGCGCTTCAAACGCGCGGCTTCTTTTTTGGAAAGCTGATCCATGCGACCGTCTTCCACCATGGCCTTCAGCGCTTTCAGGCGCTTGATGGATTTTTGCAGCGTGGCCCAGTTGGTGAGCGTGCCGCCGAGCCAGCGGTGATTCACATAAAACATTCCGCAGCGATTCGCTTCTTCGGCAACCGCTTCCTGAGCTTGACGTTTGGTTCCGACAAACAAAATGCTGCGTCCCTGCGCGGTTAATTCACTTACAAAACGCGAGGCATCGCGGAACATCTTCAAAGTTTTTTGGAGATCAATAATGTGGATTCCGTTGCGTTCGCCGAAAATATATTCCTTCATTTTCGGGTTCCAGCGGCGTGTCTGATGACCGAAGTGAACTCCGGCCTCCAGTAATTCCTTCATCGTAATTTCAACTGCCAACGATCCTCCTAAATGAACTAGATGCTTGCGGGCCGCCTAATCATTAATACCTTTGATTCGGCTAACCAGAGCATCCGTCGTGCCGGCTTCCTTGCCGACCGTGAATTTGATTCCGGCGCTCTTGCGAACACCGGAATCAGAGCTTGAATACAGCGCTGAAAAAATTAGCGCTTGCTGAATTGGAAGCGCTTGCGGGCGCCTTTTTGCCCGTACTTCTTGCGCTCTCGCATACGTGAATCGCGCGTCAGGAAACCGTTGCGGCGCAATCCTACGCGTAAATCAGCATTAAACTTTGAAAGAGCGCGCGAAAGTCCCATGCGCACCGCGCCGGCTTGTCCGCCGGGCCCACCACCATTCGTGGTGGCAGCAACATCAACCTGATCCGTGGTGTTCGTAAACTTCAACGGTTCGACGGCTGCATTCAGCCAGGCGATATTGTGAAAATAATCTTTGATCTCACGGCCGTTCACAGTGAACTTGCCGGAGCCGGGGCGTAGGAAAACGCGCGCGACGGCTTCTTTGCGGCGTCCCGTGCAATTGATGACTGCAGGCTTGCCGCCCTCAATCGGTTGTGAAGTGGTGCTCAAAACTTCCTCCTGCGGACGAATCTGTCTTAAGAAATTCTGCCCGCCAAACCAAATCCGCTAATCAAAATCTGTTTGCGAAGGACAAAACTTTCGCAGACACTTCCAGTCACCGGGAGAACGAAATCCGAGAACCCGCGTGCGGACAAAACATCGGAACAACTTCGGACAACATAACGAGGACGCTACGCCTGCGCTTCGATTGCTTGCGGCTTCTGTCCGGTATGCCGTGCCAAACCTTTGTCGTCCAAATAAATACGCAACTTCTTGGCGCGGTGCGCGCGCAACTTATTCTTGGGCAACATACCCAGCACCGCTTCACGAATCATCCAATCGGCGCGATTCGCACGCATGCGCTTCGCGGGAACTTCTTTTAGTCCACCGGGAAATCCACTGTGATGACGATAGACTTTCTGTTCGAGCTTGTTGCCCGTCAAACGAATCTTATCCGCATTGATAACAACGATATGATCGCCGCAATCCAAATACGGAGTATAGTTCGGCTTATCCTTGCCGATCAGCAACCGAGCGACGTGCGTCGCGAGACGGCCCAGCACTTGATTGGATGCGTCAACGACGAACCAATTCAAGCCAGCCTGCATGTCGTCGGCGTCTTGCCCTTTGGGAACATACGTACGCATACTTAAACTAGCAGCCACAGTCACACCTTTCCCTTCAAACGCAAGCGTTAACAATAGATTAGCGCGTGATTTTTGTCAACGCGGGCATTCACTTGCGAATGGCGGTTAAAAAACAAAAGCCGCCAAACTCGGCGGCGCAACGAGAAGACACATCTTCTCCATTCACAGTGTATCGTTAATTATAATTCCGCGTCAAGGCCAAAGTGGCCAGAAGCGGCTTCCGGTCCGATTAAGAACGAACAGATTTTCACGGAGGCATCCAACGTCGGAGCAAAACACCCGGCGGACACAATTCAAGTGAAGCTGAGCGCCCGAAGCGGTAACGGGCGCTCCCAAAATTTGCGAAAGGGCTACGCGGTCCGGCTTAGGACTTTTGCGCAGGAGCGGCAGCGCGCGCGTATGCAGGCTTATCGAGATCGGTTCCGGCGGCATCACCGGTCTTATCGATCTCAATGGAACCCTTAAAGTACGCGCCGTCTTCGATCATGATGCGGGCAGTGGTTAGATCGCCCACGACCGAGCCGTCCTTCTTAATTTCGATGCGATCTTTGGCGCGCAAATTTCCCTTGACGTTGCCGTAGACCACAACTTCCCGCGCGATGACGTCGGCCGTGACCTTGGCAGTTGAGCCAACGGTGAGCTTGCGATCTTCGAGCTGGATCAGGCCCTCGACGCTGCCGTCTACTAGCAGGTCTTCGTGTCCTGTGATTTCACCCTTCACATGCAGGCTGGCGCCCAAACGGGCGGTCGCGCCGCTGGAAGTTGCTGACGGGCGTAGTGCGTCGGTGCTCATTTTTGGTGCCTCCATGGTTGCCGGAGCGGTCTTCGGCGGCGTCGTTATCTGCGGTTCAGGAATTGCGGGTGGTGCAGATTGCTGGTGCTGATCTGGTTTCTTTCCCCACATGGGCCCTCCCTGGACCGTACAACTCCGCCAAAAATGCTGGCGTTCTTGTGGCCGGGGTGTTGAGCACTGTAATCCTGTGCACCAAAACGGAGCAACACCAAAGGAACATTCGCGTGTCGGATTGGATACTAGTTTGAGGAAATTTGCGCCGATTCGGAACAGATCGACGCGCGAAGCGCGATTCGGCGTGAGCGATTAGTATTTTCGGAGGACGCCAATCACTCGGCCCTGAATTTTTACGTCTACCGCGGGAACGATGATTGGCTCCATTTCACTGTTGGCGGGCTGGAGGCGAACTTTTCCGCCGGATTCGCGATAGAAGCGCTTGAGCGTGGCGTCAGTTCCGCCGACTAGCGCGACGACAATTTCACCGGTGTTCGCTACTTGCGTGGGTTCTACAACGACATAATCACCGTCGAGGATGTGATCCTCGCGCATGGAACTGCCCTTTACTTGCAAAACAAAACTGTTTCCGCCGCGCGCGAATTCGCCGAGCGAAAGTGTTTCGCGATCTTCCACCGCTTCCAGCGGACGGCCTGCTGCAATGCGTCCCATCATTGGAATTTCGATATCGTGGCGGCTTTCGACTTGCTCGCGCACCTGCATGGGAAGTTGCAACACTTCAATCGAGCGGCTCTGATTGTATCCGCGGCGCACGTAGCCTTTTTTCTCGAGCGTAGTGATGTGCTTGTGAACCGTGGCCAGCGAATTCAATTTCATCGACTTCGCGATTTCTTCAAAGCTTGGCGAATAGCCATGCTTATTCAGGAAGGTGACCAGAAGATCGAGCACTTCTTTTTGCCGTTTGGTCAGAGCCATGGTTGCCTCGCAATTCGGATTTCGCCGCAAACTATTTGCGTCACAATTCTAGGCGAAGTAAAAGCGAAAGTCAATTGCGGAATCTTCCACTACGGAATCCAGATTGAGCTTTAGTTAAGCGATGAGAATTTCTCGGGCTCGACTGGACAACTTCTTCCATCACTGGATTCTTGCATCACCATTTACGCTGTGATTAAATCGCGCCGACCGGAGGCCTTCCGGAATGTTTTCCACATTTTCAAAAACTCTGCACAGAACACTTCCCCTCGCGCTGATGCTAATGGGCAGTTTCACGATTGTTTCTCCGATTTCGGAAGCGCAGAAGTCGAAAGTGTCCGCCGTCGCGGACGCACCCGTCTGGAGCGTTGCCTTGCAGGACTTCGGCTATAAAGGCGAGATTCCGGGATCGAAACGAATGACGGAATTGGCTGGATTCGGATCGGTGTTCTTCATTGGAGACGATACCGTCGTTTGTACGTTCATCACCAGTGAAACTGTTCCGGGCCTGCAGCGACGCGACGATCCAAATCTAGTGCTGCCTTTCAAACTTCACGCAGTTTTGCTGGACGCGACCACCGGAAAAATGCGAAAGACGCTTGACTGGGGCTCGGATGGCGTCAACGTTGGACTCTTCCCGGGAGCGAACGGCACGTTCGTGATGTTTTCTGAAGGAATGGTGGCAGCTTTTTCGAGCGACGGCGAAGAATTGAGCGAGATGCGTGCGCCGCTGGAGAATCATGCGAATGCGACGTTGAAAAACATTCGCGTTTCGCCGTCCGGGGCGACGATCGCCGTAATATTCGGCGGCGCAAGCGACTTCGACTGCGACTGGATTGATATTAAAGAACAAGCCTGGATTCGGAAGAAATGCGGCATCACCGAAGATGTGGCGATCGCAGACGGCTATCTCGCAATGCGAAGAATCGCAACCAACGGGGTTCCGATTCCGAGTGTGTGGGTCCGAGACCTGAGCGAGGACTGGCACGTTTTGTGCCAGCTACTGGCAGGATGCGACAGCCCTGAATTCATTGATAATCAGAACTTGCTTCTCTATAACCGCCGCGAACTGCGGGTGGTTTCGTTGACTGGGAAGGTCCCCGTTCATTTGGAAATCAATACGTACGGTGATTGGGGAATTGCGTCGTCACGGCCGATTCGGTCGTCGATGGACAGCCACCGTTTTGGAGTACTGATTACCGAATCCAATTCGGCGCGGGACAGAGCGATCGGCGCCCAAAAAGATGCGTTGCCGCTGAGGATAGCTGTATATGACATTCCCAGCCACCAGTGGATCTTTGGCGTGGAAAACAAGAAAGGATTGATCAGGCGCGATTCGCTGTTTGCGTTATCGAATAGCGGAAACGGAATTGCGCTGCTGTCCGACGGAGTCGTCAGATATTATTCCGCCGCGCCGCCGGCGAGCACACCGGCTCATCTGCAATAATCTTGAAGTGCTTCCATAAAGCAGCGAAGGATTGATGTCCATGCTTACGGAACCAAGACGACGCGGCCGAGAAGTGCGCCACGCTGCATTTCGTCGAGGATTTCATTTACCTGGGCGAGAGGGCGCGTTTCCACATGACATTTTAATTTGCCGGCGTCGGCGAGAGCGAGCGTGCCGCGAACATCCTGACGTGTGCCGACAACCGACGTGAGAATTCGCGCTTCGTTACGGGCTAATTTCACTGCGTCAAACGTGAGAGGTTCGGAGGGAAGGCCGACGATCATTACCGCGCCGCCCGCGCGAAGCACTGTGAACGCTGTGTCGTATGCAGATTTTGCAGGGGTGGCGACGAGAGCGAGATGCACGCCGCCGGAATTTCGGAGTTGCGCGCCGACATCTTCCTTCGCGGAATTTAAAGTTTGCTGCGCGCCGGATTCTCGCGCGAGAGAAAGTTTCGCGTCGTCCACATCAATCGCAATTACTTCGGCTTCCATAGCGCGCGCGATTTGGATAGCCAGATGGCCGAGGCCGCCAACTCCAAAAACGGCGATGCGCTGACCTTGAATTACATCCGCATTTTTCAGCGCGCGAAAAACAGTAACGCCGGCGCAGAACAGCGGCGCCGCGGCGGCTGAATCGAGAGAATCGGGAACAGCGATCACATGGCTCGCCTTGGCGATCATGAATTCCGCGTAGCCGCCATTTACTGTGACGCCCGTTATCGCGCGATTCTGACAAATGTTTTCGCGGCCTTCGCGGCAGTTCGTGCAGGTGCCGCAACTCCAGAAAACCCACGGCACGCCGACTCGCTGATGCAACAATTCTTCACCGACAAGTTTTCCAAGTTCAACAACGCGCCCGACAACTTCGTGTCCCGGGGTTAGCGGGCGCTTAATTAATTTTGCGAAGGCGGGCCAATCTCCACGGATGAGATGCAAATCCGAATGGCACACACCGCAGGCTTCCACTTGCAGGAGAACTTCGTCCTCTCGCGGGACTGGGCGCGGAATATCTTCTAGAGAAAGCGGCTGGCCGAATTCGTGGAGAACTGCTGCGCGCATTGAGCACCTTTCAATTTTACTTGGCAATTTCACTCGCGTGACAGGCGTCACGGCAAATGAATTATCCATCATGTAAATTACATCAGAAAAAGGGCGCACGCGTTCATTATTTGAGGGTAACTTTTGCAGCGAAGGGCGCGTCCAACGCACAAGTGACGCCATTCTTTGTGATATGCTTAATATTCGCGTGCGGGGACTTCGGGCGTCCGTACGGCAACCTTTCAGTTTAGACTTGTCGGGCGATAGCGCGCCCGAACGATTCGGCATCTAACTTGGAGTAGGCACGGGGACTTATGGCGACGATCGACATACCAATCAGAAAACGCGAAGTAGAAGTAATCGACAAGGCGGTAATCCGTTTCTGCGGCGATTCCGGCGACGGAATGCAGATTACCGGAAACCAATTCACGAATACTGTGGCGCTGTATGGGAATGACCTGGCCACATTTCCGGATTATCCCGCGGAGATTCGCGCCCCTGCAGGCACGTTGCCGGGCGTCAGCGGATTCCAAGTGCAATTTTCATCAGGCGATGTGTACACGCCAGGCGACGCCGTTGACGCGCTGATTGCGATGAATCCGGCCGCGCTGAAAATGAATATTGCGGACCTGAAGAAGAACGGAATTCTGATCGTTAATAAGGACGACTTCGGCGAAACGGATTTGCGCAAAGCGCAGGCCACGACAAATCCACTGGAAGATCATTCGCTGGATGGGTACAGATTATTTTCGGTTGAGCTGACGCGCCTGACGCGCGTGGCGCTTTCCGAACTTGGTCTGGACGCCAAGAGCATGGATCGCTGCAAAAATTTCTTCGCGCTGGGCATGTGCTTTTGGCTGTACAACCGGCCGATGGATTCCACCACTCGCTGGCTGGAAGATAAATTTAAGACCAAGCCGCTGCTCGCGGAAGCAAACAAGCGCGCGATGAAGGCCGGTTATTCTTTCTGCGAAGCGACGGAAGCTTTCCAGATTTCCTACGAAATTCCGCCGGCGCATCTTTCGCCCGGTACGTATCGCAACATGAGCGGAAATCAGGCCATAGCATTGGGTTTTGTGGTGGCCGCGCAGAAAGCCGGGCTGAAACTTTTTCAAGGTTCGTATCCGATTACACCTGCATCCGACATTCTGCACGAACTTTCGATGTACAAGAATTTCGGCGTCACAACTTTTCAAGCGGAAGATGAAATCGCCGCGATCACGTCCGCGATTGGCGCAGCATATGCCGGCGCGCTGGCGATCACGACAACATCCGGACCCGGCATGGCGCTGAAAACGGAAGCGATGGGATTGGCGATTGCCGTGGAGTTACCGCTGGTGATTGTGGACGTGCAGCGCGGCGGACCTTCAACTGGTCTGCCGACGAAAACCGAGCAGGCCGATTTGCTGCAGGCGCTCTATGGACGAAATTCCGAAGCGCCGATTCCGGTTCTTGCCGCTGCGACTCCGGGTGATTGTTTCTGGATGGCTGTAGAAGCCAGCCGCATCGCTGTGCGTTACATGGTTCCCGTAATTTTGCTAACGGACGGATATCTTGCGAACGGCGCGGAACCGTGGCGCATTCCCAACTTGAGTGACATTCCGGATTTCCCGGTGAAATTTGAAACGAATCCAGTGGATTTCCAACCGTACCGGCGCGATCCGCAAACATTGGCGCGTCCATGGGCAATTCCGGGCACGCCGGGCTTGGAACATCGCCTTGGCGGACTGGAAAAGCAGGATGTCACGGGCAACATCAATTACGAGCCGCTGAATCACGAGCACATGGTTCGCATTCGCGCCGCGAAAGTGGAAGCGATTGTTCAGGATATTCCGGACATCGTTCCGGCTGGCGATCCCGAAGGCGATTTGCTGATTGTCGCATGGGGATCAACGTACGGCGCGATCACCGCAGGCATTAACGCGCAGCGCGCGATGGGCAAGCGCATCGGACATGTGCATCTGCGCAATTTGAATCCGCTTCCGGCCAATTTGGGTGAAGTGATGAAGCGCTACAAGCATGTGCTTGTGCCCGAAATGAATATGGGCCAGCTGATTCTTGTGCTGCGCGCGAAATATTTGGTTGATGCGCAGGGCTTCAACAAGATTCAAGGCCGACCATTCAAGCAATCGGAAATCGAATCGAAGATTGAAGAAATTCTAGATTAATTTTGCCGGGCGAGTTCGTCCGCAAAAGTTTTTTGGGACATCAAGGAGATTTCAGTATGGCAACTACAACGCTTCCACCATTGACGAAAAAGGATTTTCAAACTGACCAGGAAGTCCGCTGGTGCCCGGGCTGCGGAGACTACGCGATTCTTTCCGCGGTGCAGTCCGTATTTCCGGAGCTTGGAATTCCGCGCGAGAAATTTGTGGTGATTTCCGGCATTGGCTGCTCGAGCCGCTTTCCTTATTACATCAACACGTTCGGCTTCCACACGATTCACGGCCGCGCGCCGGCAGTAGCTACTGGATTGAAATTGATGAATCCGGATCTAGAAGTTTGGGTAGCCACAGGAGACGGCGACGCTTTGAGCATCGGCGGCAATCACACCATTCACATGCTGCGCCGAAACGTGGGCCTGAAAGTTTTGCTGTTCAACAATAAAATTTACGGCCTGACCAAGGGACAGTATTCGCCGACGTCGGAAATCGGCAAGAAAACGAAGTCCACTCCGTACGGCACAGCGGATCGTCCATTTAATCCTGTGTCGCTCGCGATTGGTTCGGAAGCAACTTTCGTCGCCCGCACTGTGGACGTTTTCATGCAACACATGAAGGACACGATCAAGCGCGCCGCCGGACACAAAGGCTCCGCGTTTATCGAAATCCTACAGAACTGCAATATTTTCAATGACGGCGCATGGCACGACGTTACCGAAAAAGAGGCGCGCAGCGAGCATGTGGTTCAACTGGAACACGGCAAGCCGCTGATCTTTGGAAAAAATCGCGACAAGGGCATTCGCCTGAACGGTTTCGAGCTGGAAGTTGTGCAACTTGGAAACGGAATCACCGAGGCGGATTTATTGATTCACAATGAAACGCATCCGCGGCCTTCGTATGCATTCATGTTGGCGCACATGGAGCAACGCCCCGGATTCCCCACTCCGATTGGCGTGCTGCGCAACTGGGCTGACGTGCCGCGCTACGAAGACACGGTGAACGATCAAATCAACGACGTGATCGCAAAGAAGGGCAAAGGCGATTTGGCGAAACTGCTTCGCGCCGGCGATACGTGGGAAGTTACGGCGTAACTGAATTTAATTTCATCGAGGAAATAAAAAGGCGAGGCGCAGCGGCCTCGCCTTTTTATTTCGGGCGACAGTGCGAATTCGTGTATTCTGCTGGGCATCCCTCAACCACTCGATCAATTGGTGCGGAGATTAAATGATGCCTCGTCAACTTCGACTGATTTTCTTATGTGCGGCGATGAGTCTGATTGCGGTTTCATCAGCGAGCGCTAGGAGAACTAACGCTGACGGGTCGCAGTCCAATCCGTCCGTGTATCC
>DASYNR010000103.1:0-5800 GCA_036008485.1 Candidatus Acidiferrales bacterium
CCCAGACGCGCCACAAATTCATTCACGCGCGGATTGTATTTCATGGTGCACGAGCCGAGCGGATACATTCCCAAATCAATCGCGTAATTCCACGTGGAAAGCCGCGTGAAATGCCGGATCACTTCAAACTCGCTCACTTCCGGGAATCCCGTTACTTCATCACGCGCAAACGACGCGCCGAGCGCCTGTTTCACATCCACGGCCGGCACGTCCAGCGGAGGCAATTCAAATCCGCGCTTACCCGTTGCGGATTTTTCAAACACCAAGCCTTCAGGCCGGTACATGTGTCCGTCAGATTGTGGTCTCAAGTTGCTCACTGAATTCCTTTTCGCAAAATTATCTCAATTTCTAAAGCGGCTCGGCCAGCGCGCGTCCCACCGCCGCCGCGAACTTCTCGATTTCCTCGCGTGAAGTTGTTTCGGTCACGCATACCAATCCGCGCTTGCTCAATTCCGGATACCAGCCCCCAATTGGCAGCGGCCCGATAATTTTCTCGCGCTTCAGCGAAGCATTCACAATTTTCACCGAGCGCGGAAATTCGATTACAAATTCATTGAACACCGGGCCGGTAAACGCCAGCTTCACGCCGGGCACCTTCGTCAACAAATCCGCCGCGAATCGCGCCTTGGCAATATTCTGCGCCGCCATTTCCTTCAAGCCTTCTTTGCCCAGCAGACACAGATGTACCGTCGCCGCCAGCGCGCACAGAGCCTGATTCGTACAAATATTTGACGTCGCCTTTTCTCGGCGAATATGTTGTTCACGGGTAGCCAGCGTCAAACAAAATCCGCGCCGCCCCGCGCCGTCAACGGTCTGCCCGGCAAGCCTTCCCGGAATTTGCCGTACAAATTTATCGCGCGTTGAAATCACTCCAACGAACGGTCCGCCGTAACTCGGCGCCAAACCAAAACTTTGTCCTTCCATCGCCACGATATCCGCTTCACTCGGCGGTTTCACCGCGCCAAGCGAAACCGCTTCCGTAATGGCCACTACCGACAGCGCTTCAAGTTTGTGCGCAATCTCGGTGATTTCCGCGACCGGCTCAATCACGCCAAAAAAATTCGGCGATTGTGTCACTACGCAGGAAGTATCGTCATGCACCCACCCTCGCAGCGCTTCCAAATCCATTTGTCCCGACGCTGTGAAACCTACTTCCACAACTTCAATGTCCAAATTTCGCGCGTAGGTCGCCAGCACCTGCCGGTATTCCGGATGCACCGCGCGGGACATCACCACTCGCCGCTTTCCAGTAATCCGGTCGGCCATCAGCACAGCTTCGGTTAAAGCCGTCGAACCGTCATACATCGACGCGTTCGCAACTTCCTGCCCGGTCAACTGACACATCAATGTTTGGAATTCAAAAATCGCCTGCAGCGTGCCCTGGCTGATTTCCGCCTGATACGGCGTGTAGGACGTAAGGAATTCGCCGCGCTGAATAATCGCGTCGGTCACCACTGATCGCAAATGGTTGTAGACTCCCGCGCCAAGAAAACTTGTGTAGCCCACGGAATTTTCCGCCGCGCGCTCGGTGAAAAATTTAATAATTTCAGCTTCGGAAAGTGGACCCGGCAATTCCAACAATTCTTTTAGCCGGAATTGCTGTGGAATCGACGCGAACAATTCGCCCGCCGACCGCACGCCAATCGCCGAAAGCATTTCCTGGCGTTCGGACGGACTTTTTGGGAGATAGCGCATCAGGCGTGAGCTTCCTTGTCCTTCGCATCCACATAAGATTGATACGCGGCCGCGTCCATCAGCGAGGAAACTTCGGATGGACTCGCAACCTTCAACTTAATCAGCCAAGCCGAAGCGTGCGGGTCTGTATTAATTTTCTCCGGCGAATCCGCCAGTGTTTCATTGATCGCAATCACTTCACCGGTTGCCGGTGAATAAATTTCGCTCACCGCTTTCACGGACTCGACCGTGCCCAGCGGCTTTCCCGCCGTCAGCTTCGTGCCGACTTTGGGCATTTCAACGAACACCACATCGCCTAATTCGTGCTGCGCGTAATCGGTGATCCCGATTGTGCCGGTGTCGCCTTGCAAATCAATCCACTCATGTTCTTTGGTGTATCGAAAATTGGCTGGATAAGCCATCTGAACTCTCCGTTTGTTCGAGATTATTTCTTAGGCCGCTTGTAAAATGGCGTCGGCACAACCTGCGCCTTCAATTTCTGAGTTCGCACTTCGATCAACACCGTGCTTCCAATTTCTGCATGCTCCGGCGGCACATAAGCCAGCGCGATATTCTTTTTCAAGAATGGCGAAGGCGACCCGCTGGTCACATATCCAATCGCATGTTCCTTCGTGTTCAGAACCTTATATCCATCGCGCGCAATTCCGCGGTCAACCATTTCCAATCCAACCAGCACGCGCTTAATTCCTGCAGCCTTCGCGGTTTCAAGTGCGGCGCGCCCAACGAAATCGCCTTTTTCCATTTTACAATAACGATCCAGCCCAGCTTCCAACACATTAATCGTGTCGGATATCTCATGGCCGTAAAGGGCCATCTTACTTTCCAGGCGCAAAGTATTTCGCGCGCCCAGTCCGCAAGGCAAAATTCCAAATTCCTTGCCTGCCTCAAAAACTTTTCCCCAAACCATCTCGCTAGTCTTCGAGTCAGGCGGAACGTAAATCTCAAATCCGTCTTCGCCGGTATATCCAGTGCGCGCAATCAAAATATTCGGCAGTCCGCAGACAGTCCCATGCGTGAACCAGTAATTTTTCACGACTGAAAGATTTGCGTCCGTCAATTTCGCCATCACATCCGCTGCGCGTGGGCCCTGAATCGCAAGCTGCGTGTAATTATCTCCAACATCTTTTGCTACGCATTTAAATCCTTTGACGTTATCGCGCACCCAGCCAAAGTCTTTTTCGCGCGTGCCGGCATTGATCACCAGCAAATAATTTTCATCGCCCATGCGATGCACAATCACGTCGTCCACAAATGTGCCTTGGGGATAAAGCAGCGCCGAATAGTGCGCCTGCCCGATGGCCAGCTTCGCGGCGTCATTCATGCTGATGTGCTGAACTGCCGCAAGCGCTCCGCCGGCGTCGCTGCTATCAATCGTGATGTCGCCCATGTGGCTAACGTCAAATACGCCAACGCCCGTGCGTACCGCCATGTGCTCAGCGATCAATCCGCCGGTTGCAGGATATTCCACCGGCATATCCCATCCGCCGAAGTCGACCATCTTGGCCCCCATCCGGCGATGGAGTGAGTTGAGCGCGGTTTTGCGGAGTTCAGTTTCTGGAAGTGTCACGAAATTTCCTGACAAAAGGTGAAAAACGAAACTAGCATGCGCGTTCGAGGGTGTCAAGAAATCGGCAGGGAACTAAATTCAAGGGCGGTGTGTTTGCTCTAACTCGATTTCTTCGCAGCGCACCACTTGGGTGCTGGATAATTCATGGTTCCGACGATTGCACGCGCTCGCCAGACAATCTCCGTGAGCCGCTGGGTCAGCCGGTTGCGTTCATTCACATCAAGAAGCCCGGCCAACCGCAAGGTCGTTTCGTTGAACTCACGTTCCAGCAAATGATAGTCATGGGTAAACATGGGGAGACAGATTGAACTCGCCATCGAGGCTAAAATGTCCCGTTCTATACACAAACGGAAAAAGACCAAAATGTTTCAGAGAGTTTCAGACTGAAACACTTATCGTCACGCCGCTCCCGAATTCACTTTCCAATACACCGCGTACCGTTCATCCAGTATTTGATACAGCGGTCGCAACTGCGTCTTCTCGGTTTGTCCCGCAAGTTGGAACGCCAATTTCCCACTGGGCGCAGGCTCAACCCAATCTAATCCCGCTTTGCCGCTGCTGCGAACTTCCGGTGACGCACCCGGTCGTAACCTGGGCCCCGAAGGCCCGTAAATCATGTTGTGCGTCAGACCTTCATTTCCGAATCGTCCGGCAAGCACCAGCGGCCCATACATCGCCGCGCGCAAATTGGGCCCTCCCAGCAACGGAGCTTCATGCAATCGCATCGGCATCGCCACACGGATTTTGTCGCCATTTTTCCACTCGCGCATGATCGCCGCATAAGTTCCGGGCGCGGCGGCAATCGTCTGAGGTGCGCCGTTTACTTTCACGGCGAATCCGTGCGTCGCCCAATACGGCACTCGAACGTGGACGCTCATCATCACCGGCTTTTTCGCTTCCACAGTCAGCGTCGTCGCTTCCTCTTCCGGAAACGCCGTATCCTGCACCAACTTCAATCCCTTTTCCGGCCACGATACTTCCGACGCGATAAACAAATTCACGTAAATTCCATTCGCGTCGTGGAAATAAATCGTGTCGGTCGTCTTGGCGTATTCTTCAATGCCCGATCCCGTGCAGCACCACATCGCGTTGAAATGTGTCCCGAAAGTTTTCCACGATCGTGGCGAAAGCGGTACGTAATACATCAACATGCCATCTTTATCCTGCGTTCCCATGCGCACATTGAACAACAGCCGCTCGTAGTAATCCATCTGAGCGGCGTTGCCCGTCCAACCAAATAAATGCCGCGAAAGTTTCATCATGTTGTAGCTGCAGCAACATTCTTCCGCCGCATTTCCAAGTTGATCTTCCAGATGCCCCGCGTCCGAATACCAGCCCTCACCGTTGCTCGTTCCGCCCGTGGCATACGATCGCTGCCCGACAACCTCTTTCCAGAAATAATCCGCAATCGTGTGATAGCGCGCATCGCCGGTCAGCTCGTATCCACGCGCCGCGCCAATCACTTTCGGAATATTCGTGTTGGTGTGCAGACCCTTCAATTCGTCGCGCTGTTCCGCGAGCGGATCGAAAAACTTCTTGTGGTCAAATGTTCGCGCCAATGCCAAATATTTTTCTTTTCCGGTCACGGCATACAAATTAAATAGCGTCTCGTTCATTCCGCCGTGTTCGGTCAATTGCATGTGAGCCCACTGCGCGTCGTCCACCGGCTTCAAATAATTTTCCACCCAGCCGGCCATGTTTTCCACCGTCGCCAGCGCCTGCTCATTTCCGCAATACGAATACATATCCAAATGCCCGGCCATAATTTTGTGGATCGTATAGAACGGCGCCCAAACTTTTGTGCCGCTCTTCAGCCGGTCAAACCACTCCGTCGGGAACGCGCTCAAATATCCGCCGCCATACGCTTCTTGGCATCTTGAAAGTTCGCCGACGAGCAGATCCGCTTTGCGTTTCAAATCCTGATCGCCGCACGCCGCGTACGTCAACGCGCACGCCGAAAGATAATGTCCGCCGGCCAAATGTCCGCGCAATTCAATGTCCGGCGCTTCCCAGCCGCCCAGCGGTTCCGCCGACGATTGCAATCCCGCCGTCAATCGGAACGAATGCAGTAGGCGATCGTTCGGCAGGGAAGCAACGTAATTCCGATTCACCTCAAACATGTCCTGTATCGGGCCCGGACGCAGACGCACCTGCGTCATTGGAAACGGCTGCAGCTTCCACGCAATTTTTTCGCGCGATGCCGCGCCCTTCACCACGTTCACCACCGGATCCTGTAATACAGGATGAGCCATTGTCATCGCAGGAGAAATTGCCGCCGATACCACGCGCGCTCCGCCGACCAGCGAAGCTCCGGCAGTTGCAGCCGCCGCACCCAAAATTTGCCGTCGCGTAATTCCGTTCGATTTCTTCATCGCCCCACCTCGAACTCTCTCATCTCTCGCTAACATATATATGTAACGCTGGGACTAGCGCAAGCGCCGCGTTGCCTATATCTTATTGCCGTGCGGTCCCGCGCGCACAAGTTTCGCCGCCGGGAATCGTCTGCACTGTCGGAGGCATTTTCGTCATGAAAGATTT
>DASYNR010000104.1:0-6477 GCA_036008485.1 Candidatus Acidiferrales bacterium
GACGGAAAAACCATCGCCTTCACCGGCGATTATGACGGCAACACCGACGTGTTCGTCATGCCCGCAACTGGCGGCGAGCCGCGCCGTCTCACTTATCATCCGGCTGCCGACCTGGTCACCGGCTGGACGCCCGATGGCAAGAAAGTTTTATTTCGCTCCAATCGTTACAGCGAGCCGCCGGAATTCACGCGTCTTTTCACCGTATCGCCCGAAGGCGGCACGCCGGATATGCTTCCCATTCCCCGCGCCAGCCTCACCAGCTTTTCGCCGGACGGAAATCGCATCGCATTTCTCTCGACCTCGCAGGAATTCCGCACTTGGAAACGCTATCGCGGCGGATGGAAGCCGCCCATCGGCATTTATGATTTAAAGAAGAATACTTACGAAGAACTTCCGAAAACTACTGGCATGGATCTTTTTCCTATGTGGCATGGCGACACCATCTACTACATTAATGATGGCGATGGTGTGATGAATCTTTATCGCTACGATCTCGCTTCAAAGAAATCCCGCAAGCTCACTAATTTTACCGAGTACGACATCAAGTGGCCGAGCCTGGGTCCGGACGCGATCGTATTTGAAAATGGCGGAATGATTTACACATTCGATCTCGCCTCCGAAAAGCAAACTCAAATCCACATCACCTTGGCCGGTGACGACGTCGAATCGCGCGCCGAAGTGCGAAACGTTGCGGATCAAATCCGCGGTGCGGCCATTTCACCCAGCGGCGCTCGCGCGGTGTTTGAAGCGCGCGGCGATATTTTCACTCTGCCCGCCGAACACGGCAGCCCGCGCAACATCACCGTAACTCCCGGAGTCCACGAACAAAATCCCGTTTGGTCTCCCGACGGAAAATGGATCGCCTATCTCTCCGATAAGTCCGGCGAATTTGAAATTTATCTTCGCCCCCAAATGGGCGGCGATGAAGTTCGCGTCACCACCGACGGAAAGGTTTATCGTTACGGCCCGAAGTGGTCGCCCGATAGCAAGAAACTCTTGTTCTGGGATAAATCGCTGCGCCTCTTCTACGTGGATATAGACCAGAAAAAGTCCGTCGAAGTTGATCACGACGATCGTCAGCAAATTGGCGACGGTGCATGGTCGCCGGATAGCCGCTGGATCACTTACTCCAAAACCGGATCCAACACGTCGAATTCGATTTATCTTTATTCTCTCGATCAAACAAAAGCATTTCACGTCACCACTGGTTTTTACAATGACGTGAATCCGATTTTCGATCCGGAAGGAAAGTATCTTTATTTTATTTCCACACGTTTTTATTATCCAAGCTCTGGCGTTTTCGATCAGCGTTTCAATTATTATGATTCCACCGGCGTTTTCGCGCTCACTCTGAAAGCTGACGAGGCTTCTCCTTTCGCGCCGCAAAGTGACGAAGAAAAGCCGGCGGACGCCGCGAAGCCCGCCGACAAACCTGCTGACGACAAGTCCGCTGCTGCTGCATCTACTGACAAATCAAAAGAAGCCAAACCGGATGACAAAACTCCCAAGCCAATTCAAATTGATCTGGATGGTCTCGGCAATCGCGTCACTCAAGTTCCTATTCCCGCCGGCCTTTACAACAATCTCGACGCTCGCAAAGGAAAAATCTTTTACGTTTCAATTCCGCAAGACGCTCTACAAGCCGGCGTTCCCGGCGCCGCAGGTCCTCGCGCTACTTTGCACGTTTATGATTTGAAAGCTCGCGAAGACAAAGTTCTCTTGGCTGGAATGAATGGCGCCTACGACCTCAGCACCGACGGCAGCAAATTTCTCTATCAAGCCGGCCCAGTCTGGGGCATCACCGACGCAATTCCCGGCAAAGCGAAAGTTGGCGACGGACATTTGAACACCGCCGCGATGCAGCAACTTGTGGATCCGAAAGCGGAATGGGCAGAAATGCTGCATGAAGCGTGGCGCATCGAACGCGATTTCTACTGGGATCCAAATATGGGCGGACTCGACTGGGCAAAAGTGGAAAAGCGTTACGCCGCTCTCCTTCCTTACGTCCAGCATCGCGCTGACTTGAATTACATCATCGGCGAAATGATCGCCGAGCTAAGCACTTCGCACACTTACGTCGTGCCCGGCGAGTCTCCACAGATCACTCGTATCGGTGTCGGGTTGCTCGGCGCAGATTATTCTGTGGATCAGGGCTACTACCGTTTTCAGAAAATATATGCCGGCGAAAATTGGAATCCGCAAACGCGCTCGCCTCTCACTGAGCCGGGCCTGAAAGTGAAAGAAGGAAATTACCTCATCGCCGTCAACGGAGTTCCCGTCCGCGCATCGAATGAGGTCTATTCCTATTTTCAGGGACTCGCCGGCCAGGTCGTCAGTCTTAAAGTGAATGACAAGCCTTCCGCCGAAGGCGCTTGGGATATTTCGGTGCGTCCCATCGCCAACGAATTGCAAGTGCGTTACTTGGATTGGGTCGAGTCACGCCGCAAAATTGTGGAGAAAGCTACCGGCGGCCGAATCGGCTACATGCACGTTCCGGACACTAGTATCGCCGGAGTTGTCATGTTCGATAAATATTTGAACGCGCAGATCGGTAAGGATGGCCTGATCGTGGACGAGCGCTACAATCACGGCGGTTCCATTCCGGATTTTTACACCGAGAAACTCCAGCGCACTTTGCTCGCGGTACTGACGCCGCGCAATGGTGTCGACAATCCCTTCCCAGCGCAGGCCATTTACGGCCCCAAAGTGATGATCGTCAACGAACTGGCCGGCTCCGGTGGAGATTGTTTCCCGTGGTTCTTCCATCACCTGAATATCGGTCCCATTGTAGGCGAACGCACCTGGGGCGGATTGATCGGCTACAGCCGCGAAATTCCTATGATGGATGGCGGATCAGTTACTGCTCCGGAATTCGCGTTCTGGACGCCGGATAACGGTGGTTCGTGGATTGTCGAAAATCATGGCGTCGAACCGGACTACACCGTCGAAGACCGGCCCGACCTGGTCGTCAGCGGCCACGATCCGCAACTCGAAAAAGCAATCGAACTGGCGCTCGACGGCCTAAAGAAAATGCCGCCCATGCCGAAACGTCCGCCATTCCCAATCAAAACTCAGTCGGGAACAAAGAACTAGAAGTAGTAGCACAGGGTTCAGCCTGTGTGCTTCTAACCTAAATTACCCGGAGCGCCCCGAATCAAATCCAAGTTCGGGGCGCTTCCAATTCTCCACGGAACATTCCCACCCCAACTTCCGTACCTTACTCAGAGATCGAGGGAGGCACGCGTGTACACGCTCATGCAAGACGTCCGCTACGCCGTTCGCATGTTAATCAAGAGCCCGTCATTCACTGTCCTTGCGATACTCACTCTCGCGCTTGGCATCGGCGCTAGCTCTGCAATTTTCGGAGTTGTCAACGGCTTGTACCTGCGTCCTCTTCCCGGCAAAGACAACTCGAATCTCCAAGTCATCGCCATTGGCCATCCTGGAAATTTCGATCCGCACGGCCCATCGTTCATGGACTTTCAGGACTACCGCGCCAACTCAAATGCGTTTTCAGAAATGGCCGCGTATGACATGGATTTCGTCGGCGTCCGCGCCGATAATCGCAGTGATCGCGTGTTCGGGAATTATGTCACCGCGGATTTCTTCTCCACGCTCGGTCTGCAACCTGCATTGGGCACTTTGATTTTCCCCGGTGAGCCGGATAAATCGCCCGCGCCACCTGTCGTTATCATCAGCTATCCGTACTGGCAGCAACGTTTTGGCGGCGATCCGTCCATCACCGGAAAAACTATTTCCGTCAACGGAAAACCTCTCACCGTGATCGGCGTCGCTCAAAAAGGATTTTTCGGCCCGTACACTCCCGCTGAAGTTAGCGTATTTCTTCCTTTCGGATTTGTTGACGCAGATATGCTCACCTCCCGCAGCCATCATGGACTTCACGCGCTCGCGCGTCCGCGTCCCGGAGTCACGCGAACTCAAGCGCGCGCTTCTCTTCAACTGGTCGCCGATAATCTCTCCCATGCATATCCCTCTACCGACAAAGACGTCACCGTCAGCCTTATCTCCGAACGCATCGCGCGCCCCGAAGCAAGCGCTTCCACCACTATGCCTCTCGTCATTACCGTTTTTCTCGCTATGGTTGCTCTCGTTCTCGTCGTCACCTGCGTGAATCTCGCAAATCTTCTTCTCGTTCGCGCAAATAGCCGCGCCAAAGAACTCGCCGTTCGCGCCGCGCTCGGTGCAGGACGCGTGCGCCTCATTCGTCAGTTGCTCACCGAAAGTTTGTTGCTCTCCGCAGTCGGTGGCGCAGCGGGCGCAGCAATCGGCTGGTGGCTTTCGCGGCTCGCCAGTGGACTCCGTCTTCCCGGGGACGTTCCCATGCACGCCGACTTCAGTTTTGACTGGCGCGTTTTCTCCGCTATCGCCGCCGTCGTAATCTCGTCCGGCATTTTTGCGGGATTAATCCCAGCGTGGCGTGCGTCTCGCACCGACGTGAACGAATCTCTCCGCGAAGGCGGCCGCTCAAATTCCTCCGGCGCCGCTCACAATCGTCTCCGCGGACTTTTCGTCGTCGCTCAAGTTTCCGGAGCGTGCATCGTTCTAATTGTTGCGGGACTTTTTCTGCGCAGCCTGCAAAGCGCCGAGCACACCAACTTGGGATTCAATCCCAATGGCGTTCTCTTGGCATCGGTGGATCTGAGTCAATTCGGATACGACGAAACTCGCGGCACAGCTTTTTATCGCGACGTACTTTCGCGCGTGCGCGCATTGCCGGGCGTTGATTCTGCCACTCTCGCAATGATCGTCCCGCTGGGAAATAACAATCAGTCCGATCGCGTTTGGAAAGAAGGCGACGAATCTTTGCTTCCCGCGAAAGTTCCTTTCATCGGCTACAACGTGATCGACACCGACTATTTCAAAACCATGGGAATTCCGCTTCTCCGCGGACGCGACATCACCGCCGCCGACACAAAATCTTCCATCCCCGTCGCCGTCATCAACGAAACAATGGCCAATCAATTTTGGCCCGGCCAGGATCCTCTCGGCCATCACTTCCGAATGAAAAAATCCGATTCTCCGTTCATCGAAGTCATCGGCGTCACGCGCAACGCTAAATACAGCGGCCTCTTTGACGCGCCTGAGCCATACCTTTATCTACCGCAATCGCAAAGCTACACCGCCCTTCGCGTCTTGCACGTGAAAACTGCGCAACCAGAATCATCTCTCGCTCCCGAAATTGAAAGTGTCGTTCGCTCGCTCGACCCCGATCTTCCTGTCTATGACGTGATGACCCTCAACGTCGCTCTCGGCGGCGGCAACGGATTTTTTCTTCTCCGCGCCGGAGCAATTTTTGCCGGCGGTCTCGGCGCTCTCTCACTCATCCTCTCCGTCATCGGCGTCTACGGCGTAATTTCTTACGTCACCAGCCAGCGCACTCACGAAGTCGGCATCCGCATGGCCATCGGCGCGCAGCGTTCCGACGTTCTTCGCCTCGTGTTGCGTCAAGGTCTAACGCTGGTCGCAATCGGCCTCGCCATCGGACTATCCTTCTCCTTCGCCGCCACTAGATTCCTAAGCAGTCTTCTTTTCCAAATCAGTTCCATCGACCCAATTACTTTCGCCGGCGTCTCCATATTATTAATTTCCGTCGCCGCGTTCGCCTGCTATCTCCCCGCGCGCCGCGCCACGCAAGTAGATCCACTAATCGCTCTCCGCCACGAATGATCGTGGTTTTCGTAGGGGCGGGTCCGCGACCCGCTCGTTGCGCCCCCACACACACCAGCGCCCCGTAACCGCATGCAGACGGCTACGAGGCGCTGTATGTTCCTTGCCGAACCACCGGCAGAGAAGCTCGCCCTGCTACTTTTCCGTTCCAGCTGCGCGGCGGTGCCGCTGGATCCGGGGTAGCAGCTCGGCTACGAGCCACCCGCAAGAGTATTTGCCGGCAGAACTCTAGTGCTTCGTCGGATTTCCCTTCGCCACCACTTTCGGCGAATCAGAATCCGAATCCGTCGACGGCCCAATTCCAGAGAACGCCGACTTCAGCACATCGCCCGCGAAGAAGTTTTTTCCGTCCATCGGCACCATGATGATTTGCAATTTGTCCGACAATCTCTCCGCGATCATTTTTTGTATCAGCATCGGATTCGACCTCAGCGCCGCAGCCTCCAAATTCAATCGCTCTGAATCCGCCGCAGCAGTAACGCGAATCGTGTTCGCATCAGCCTCGGCCAGCATCCGACGCTTCTCCGCTTCCGCTTTTCCATCCGTCACTTTCGTTTGCGCGTCCGCATCGGCCAATAATTTTCGACGCTCCAGTTCCGCCTTCCCGTCAATCACTTTTGAATCCGCGGCCGCCTGCGCGTTCTGAATCGTCGCTTCTTTCCGCGCTTCTGCCTCCAACCGGGATTGCTCAATCTGTTTTTCTTTCAGCGGCAATGTGTACTGCATCGCGTCCGCTTCAGCCTTCGCCTGCAACACGCGCACCTGCGCCGCGCCCTCTGCCTGACGAAT
>DASYNR010000105.1:0-7816 GCA_036008485.1 Candidatus Acidiferrales bacterium
GCCATCAACCGCGAGGCCCGTCGGCGTGATCAATCCTGTCAGCACCGTCGTGTTCGGGCCGCTGACCGGCACTTCAATTACCGAGTGGCTGATGGAATCCTGCACATAAAGATCGCCCGCCGCATCCACTGCCACGGCAACCGGAAGCGCGCCCGGCAAATTCACAGTCGACTGCACATAACTCGGAACTCCGCTAACTAGAGCCGGCGTCAGCTTATAAACAAATCCTGCGCCGGGATCGGCCACGTAAACATTTCCGTAAGGATCGACGACTAGCGAAACCGGATTTGTGAATCCCGTCGCCACAGTGATTTGCGGCGCCAAAGAATTCGCAAGTAATGACACTCGATAGATCGCAGTATTCGCCGTTGAACTTTGCTTATCGGCCACAAAAATATTTCCGGCCACATCCGCGGCGATCGCCTGCGGAAACGCAGTCCCACTAATCGGCATATAAGAAACCGTTGTGCTGGTAAGAGTAGCCGGCTGACCCGGCGATGCCGGCGCGCCGGTGACCGCAAGTTCTGTAATTGTTGGCGATCCATTTCCCACCGCAAAAACATTTCCGGATGGATCCACTGTGATCTGACTTGCACTCGCGGGTAGTACGCCCGCAATCACAGCGCTTCCTGTTCCCTGCACAAACTCAAGAATTTTTCCGCCGGTCGTGTCCATCGTGTAGATGTTTCCCGCGCCGTCCAGCGCCACGCCTGCCGGAGTAATTCCACTGAAGAATGTATTGGTCGTCGGAGAAATATTTGTCGTCGTTCCGTTCGTGGAGGTGGCGCTATCGAACGCCAGCACTGATCCTGTCGCCGGTCCGCTAAGCGCAACAATCGCGGTGGAAGTTGTCGCGGATCCGCCGCTCGGAGTGAACGACACACTCACCGTGAGACTCGCGGAGCGCAATCCCGCCGCCGTCGGCGTAGAAGTCGCAGAAACATTGCAATCAAATGAGTTATCACCGTTCTGCGTTCCGCACGCCACCGTTCCGGCCGTCGCATCGGGCGTTGTTGTCAATGCTGCGGTCGGCGAAGAAACCGCTCCGGCAGTTGGTTCCGGAATGTGTACCTGGAAATTCTGAATTACGGTTGTTCCGATCGTCCGCGGAGTGAATCCTTGCGCCAGCACTTTGCGCACCAGCATTCCTGTGGCATTGCTCGACGCGTCAAACAAGTAAAGATTGTTTTCCGCGTCTGCTGCGACGCCCAGTCCGTTGCTGTTTGAAAAAATAGACTGCGATGCCGCGCAGCCGTCGCTATACGCGCTCAGCGATTTCTGCCCCGATGTCCCCGAGCAGAAATTTCCCGCCGTCACGTTTGCGGATGAAGTGAAAAGCAGCCGCACGTATCCCGTGTTCATGTCGTAGTAGACGACCTTGCTGCTGTCTCCGACATAAACATTTCCTTGCGGGCTGACGTTCACTTTCGTCAGCGTCGTATCCGTCGCCTTAGTGTTTGTTCCCAGCGTTGGCGCGGCCGCGAGCGTCGTCGCGCCGCCCCCCCACAACAAATAAATAAATCCAACCTGCGGAATCACACCCGGATTATTCGTAATAATCGCGGCCTTCATTTTCAGCGCCGCCGCGCTCGTGCCTCCCACATAAAACACGCGCAACCCGTGCGTTGGGTCCGTGAAAAGCATGTCGCCCGCCGCGTCAACTGCCACGCCCGCTGTGAATCCCGATGCCGCATCCACCGAACTGAAATTCAGCGGGCATCCATCGCCCAAAGTGTCCAGCGCAGTTCCGGTATACACCACGCTGTTCACAGTATTCGCGCACGTTGCGCCCTGCACCGTAGCCGTGCCGCCGGTCGTGACGCTCGTTCCGGAAATATTTACAACCGTGTACGCAAATCCCTGCGTCACCGACGCATAGAAAGTTCCCAGCGCCGCGTAAACTGGATTGTTCCCCGCAAAAAAAGTTGAAGTCAGCGGCCCCACGACCACGCGTGTCCGCGAACTCGTCGTATCAGCAAAGAAAACGTTTCCGTACATGTCCGCGGTTACTCCGCGCGGCGCATCCACCTCTCCGTTTGCCGTCGTGCAGCCTGCGGTCACAAAAGTTTGCGCCGCTTGCACATTGTCCAGCCCAACTCCGCCTGTGCCGTTGCTCGTCGCACTCTTCACGCAGCCGGCAATCAACCGCATCGTGCCGATTTGTCCCGACGTACAGAGTGGCGAAGCCGTTCTGCAAACGATGTGCACCAAGTTGTCACTGAATCCCGCCAATAAAATATTTCCGTACGGATCAATTCCGATTCCGCGCTGCCCCGCAGCTTTTGTTTGCGTCGCCGCCAAACATCCATCGCCCGCGGCATCCTGCGAGCCGGTCGCACCGGGGCCCGTCGCCGCCGCGCACACGGCTGAAGCGCCGCCGGCCACGGCCGTCATAATTCCAGTGATCGGATTGATCATGTGAATAATGGAATTGATGTCGTCAGCGACAAAAATATTTCCGAACGCGTCCACCTGTACTCCGCCGCGTGCGGCCGAGCCAAAAATTCCATTCACCGCCAGGCAGCCATCTCCGAACGCGTCCGTCGACACTGCTCCCGTGATCGCGTTCAAAGTCGGACACGGCGTGCCTGCGACAGGCGTCATCGGCGAAGTGCCGGCGATTGTCGACATCGTGAACGGCATTGGCAGCGGAGTTTGTTGTGCTGAGGCGGTAAGCGAGAAAATTGAGAAAAAGGCGGAAAGAAGGAATACGAATCTGACGGCAGGGGCGAATCGCGGCATGGAAGCCTCCGGATATGAAGGTATGAGGAATATGATAAGGACAGACTTCTGTCCTCATACCCGCTACATCGCCCCTAAAAACGCAACGTCTGAAAGTCTGACAGCGGCCAGACCCCAATAATTGCGAATGGCATTATTCACCTGCTAATTTACAAGTCAAGAGAAAAATCGCGATGTGGAAGGGCGTCCCATATTGTGAAACGGTCTCAGACATGTTCAACAAACAACGACACTCCGGAAGTCGCAGAGAGCGTCGCACTAAACCCGAAATCGGGGGAGCAAACAATTCAATACGTCGATGACGCGGTGAATCGCCTGACGCAGAAGAACTACGCCGATTCCACCAGCGCCGCTTACGAGTACATTCTCACTAGCGGAATGGACGAGACACATGATCTAAGTTGCACCCGACGCATAAAAATTGCGCTCAAATAATTCAAAACGGTATGCAGCGCATATCGTTGCCATTTTTCCTGCTTTAGTTGGACCCAACGCTGCACCCAAACTAGACGCATGCTAGATACGCGTTTCTCGGAAATTGGTGTAATCGCGATCGTCATCAGGAAGTTCGCTCTAAATGAGCTCATCTATGAATGGGCTGCGGTTTACTGGATCAAGATCAACCCAGCGGCGCGATCGTCAGCGATCGGAACAGTTGCGTCCTGATCTGCACGGGCTGAGTCGGAGTGCCGCAGGCGAACCCGCGTACCCTGCAATTATTCGGGTTTTATCGTGTCGCAACAAATGTTGCATTATGTCGTCTGATTGTGCGAACTGCTGCGTTTGGCTCCGGCAGCGCAATCGCGCAAACGTCTTCTTGCTATTGCCATGAAACAAATGGTGCAAATTCAAAGATGGCAGCGCCAACAAATTGCGATTGTCCTTGACATTGCCAATCAACCCGTCTTATATCTCCATCACGCAAAAGATGAATGGGATCCCGGCCCGCTCCATCGCAAAGGCCACGATGCTGCCATGAGTTACGTTTCCAATACTCGGGCAAGCGCCGGCAGCTGATCGAGAATATTGTCCGAAGTGCAGAAAACGAAGTGGAGAAGAGAAGTGGAGAAAATTAGATGAACTGGAAACCGATTATCCGCCTGGCTGCGCTACTTGCCCTTTTGAGCGGATCTGCGACCGTGTGCTTCGGACAAAAAGCGCCCGACTGGTCTGCGCTCGAGCAGTACATTAACTCCTCGATGAAAGAATGGAAAGTTCCCGGGGCGTCCGTCGCAATTGTTAAAGATGGATCCGTTGTTTACATGAAAGGCTTCGGTGTCCGCGACGTCGGCACAAACCAGCCGGTAACCGCCGACACACTTTTCGACATTGGATCCTGCACGAAGGCTTTTACTTCCGCGGCGATTGCCATGCTGGTGGACGAGGGGAAGATGCAGTGGGACGGCAAGGTCAACCAATACATTCCATTTTTTCATCTTTACGATCCTGAAGCCGATGAGAACGTTACGATGCGCGATATACTTTCGCATCGCACTGGAGTGCCGGGAGTCGATTTACTCTGGACGCTCCGTCCAGACGCGTCCCGCGAAGAATTGATTCGCAATCTGGCATTGACCAAACCAAACGCCGGCTTTCGCTCGACTTTCCAATATCAAAATACAATGTACGTCGCCGCGGGGTATGCAGTCGGACTCGTTGCCCACACTAGTTGGGACGACTTTGTGAAGGCGCGAATTTTTCAACCGCTGGGAATGACCGAGTCCGACACCAGCGCCATTGACGCGCAGAAATCGCCGGATTTCGCCACGCCTCACGGGCAGAATCCAGACGGAACGGCCAGGGTAATCAAGTGGCGGAATATCGACAACGTAGGCCCAGCCGGCTCGATTAATTCCAGCGCGCGCGATATGGCCAAATGGCTAATTTTTCAATTGAACGGCGGCATGTACGAAGGAAAGCGGCTGATCTCCGAAAAAAACATGCGCGAGATGCACATTCCGCAAATGGTGATTCCGCCAGACAGCGAGATTCCGACCGTATTTTTTCCGGATTCCATGCAGCTCAGCTACGGCCTGGGCTGGTTCGTGCAGGATTATCATGGCCACCAGCTCATCACTCACGCAGGCGATATCGACGGATTCGCCACGATGGTCGTTCTGATTCCTGAAATTCACACCGGATATTTTGTGGTCATTAATAAGGGCAGTTTGTATCGTCAAGTCTTGAGCAATCAAATCGCCGACCAACTTCTGCAATTGCCGGACGCTGGATGGAGCGCACGATTCCACAAAATGGAAACGGACCTGACCGGGCCGGGAAGAGGAAGTCAATCTTGGGAGTCGAAGCGTACACCCGGCACGCATCCGTCCCGTGATCTTTCAGCTTATGCTGGGAAATACCACAACGAAGCCTATGGCGATTCAGAAGTTGTGATGCAGGACGGAAAACTTAAATTCCATTTTTATTCCATCAATACGGACCTCGAACATTTCCAGTACGACACGTTTGTCACCACGGTTGGAGCGAAAACGAGGTTGACCTTCTGTCTGGATCAAGATGGCAACGTGGCGACGTTCACATTCCGCGGCATGGATTTCAAACGAATCGACACGACGAAAACTGCAAATCCATGAGAGCTGGTTCAAAGGAATCGTTTCGATGATTTTTACGGCGAAGCCAACTAGTTAGTCTTTTGTGGCGCGCAGGAAAGTTTTCAATGAATGGAGATTTCAAATGAAAAAATGGATCGTGATCCTGGCTCTTGTTCTCTTTTCTTGTGGCGCACTTTCTGCCCAAACTGAAAAGCCACTGTTGATGCAAAATCCCACGCTGAGCGCCACGCACATTGTATTTTCTTACGGTAGCGAGCTCTGGAGCGTTAGCCGAGAGGGTGGCGTCGCGCTTCAACTCACTTCTGGACAGGGGCAAAAATCCAATCCGCATTTCTCGCCGGACGGCAAATGGATCGCATTTACCGCACAGTACGGCGGCAATCTTAATGTGTTCCTGATGCCAGCCGACGGCGGAGAAGCACGCCAACTAACTTACGGTCCGGGCCCGGATCTGGTTGCGGCTTGGACTCCGGACGGCAAGAATATTCTCTTTCGTTCCTCGCTTCTAAGTAACGCGCCGCGGTATGAACAACTCTTCACGATTTCCGTGGATGGTGGCGCGGAACGCGAAATTCCCCTGCCGATGGGTTACCAGGCATCTTATTCTTCCGACGGCTCGCATCTCGCTTATACGCCGCTCCCTCGCGAAATATTTTTCCCCGGTTCGCCGCTAGACCACGCGTTCTGGGCGCATTATCACGGCGGCCTGGCGCCCCAGGTTTGGATTGCAAACCTGCAAACCTCGGACATCGTAAAAGTGCCGCACGAAAATGCCAGTGACTTCAATCCGATGTGGGTCGGAAACAAAATTTATTTTCTGTCGGCACGAACGGAACCGATCTCGCTCTACGTCTACGATACGGCAGACAAAAAAGTCTCGAGAGTCGTCGAAAATCACGGCATGGATATCATGTCCGCCGGCGCGGGGCCGGGCGCAATCGTTTACGAACAATTCGGCTCTCTCCATCTGCTGGATACTGCGACCAATCACGAACATGAAATCCACGTGACAATTCGAGGCGATTTCCCCGAAATTCGCACACACTTTGAAAAAGTGGCTGACCATGTCCTGAACGCGGGCATTTCTCCGACCGGAGCGCGCGCCGTTTTTGAAGCGCATGGAGAAATTCTCACCGTGCCTGCGGAGAAGGGTGCCATTCGCAACATCACGAATTCTCCGAGCGTGGCGGATCGCTCGCCTGCGTGGTCACCGACGGGAAAAGAGATCGCTTATTTTTCCGACGCGACGGGTGAATATGCGCTGCATATCAAAAATCAGGACGGCACTGGAACGGATCGCGTCATCGGGCTTGGCAATCCGCCATCCTATTTCTTTACACCGACGTGGTCGCCAGACGGCAAGAAGATCGCCTACACCGACAAGCGGCTAAACCTTTGGTACGTGGACTTAGACAATCCAACTCCGGTGAAAGTGGATACGCAGACGTATTTCGCGTTCGGGCTTTCGACGATTCCTGTTTGGTCTCCGGACAGCCAATGGATTGGTTATACCAAAATGCTGGAGAGCCACACGCGAGCGCTAAACGTGTATTCGCTCGATTCAAAAAAAGCAACGCAGGTGACTGACGGACTGAGCGACGTAGAATTTCCGGCATTCGATAAGAGCGGCAAATATTTGTATTTCACGGCGAGCACCAACATGGGCCCCACGAGCACTCCACTTGATATGTCCGGCAACGGCCGCATTGTGACCCGCGGTGTGTATATGGTCGTGCTCCGCAAGGGAATCCCTTCTCCTTTTAAACCGGAAAGCGACGATGAAAAAGAAAGACCCGTGGCCCCAACAGGTGCAGGCGCGGGTGCGGGCGCGGGAAGAACGCGTGACAGCCAAGCGGCCGCGCCGCCGCCGAGCCCTGTTCAGATCGATTTTGAAGACATCAGTCAGCGCGTTCTCTCTTTGCCGCTTCCGGTAGGTGGGTACAGCGGGCTTGTGGTCGGCAAAGAAGGAGAAATCTTCATTGAGCAAGAGGCTGAAGGCGGCGGACGAGGTGCCGGTGGTGGCGGCACGACCATCTTGCGATTTACTCTCGCGGACCACACTGCGGAGCCGATCGCAACAGGAGTCAACGGGTTTATTCTGTCATTCAACGGAGAAAAATACCTGTACCGGCGCCGCGATAAGTGGGGTATCGCCGCCGCAAATCGAGCGCAGAAGCCCAACGAAGGCCTGCTCGATATGGATTCGATGGATGTGTCCGTCCATCCGACCGAGGAATGGAAGCAGATGTTCCACGAAGCCTGGCGCATCGAACGCGATTACTTCTGGGCAAAGAATTACGTTGGTTTGGATCTGGCGGCCACGGAGAAAGAGTATGCCCCGTATCTTCCCGGAATCGTTTCTCGCGAGGATTTGAATTATCTCTTCCTGGAAATGCTGGGAAAGCTTTCGACTGGCCACACTTTCGTCCAGGGTGGCGACATACCCAAGGTCACGCCCGTTTCGGTGGGAATGCTTGGCGCCAATTACGCGACGGAAAACG
>DASYNR010000106.1:0-5137 GCA_036008485.1 Candidatus Acidiferrales bacterium
TAATGTATTACGCTAGCAAGTCAGTCCGAATGGGTCAAGGGAGATACAAAACCGGCGCCGAGACACTCCATATTGAGAACATCTATTTGTTCTTCATAGATCGCTCATCCCAAATGCGAATCGTGTGTCCGTCTGGATCAATCAGCTCTGCGCCGTATCCCCAATATAGTTGCTGAGGCGTTTGCAGAAATCGAACTCCTTTGGAAGTAAGCGCGCGAAATTCTTCGTCCACATTTCCAACTTGAAAGTAATAGATGCAATCACACGCATATACAGCATTATCAGTTTGTTCTAAGAAAACAGTAAAGCCCGCATCATCTTGCAGCGCCACGACGCCTCGCTTGTGGACGCCGCCTTCGGGAACTTCAAATTCAACTTTGAATCCAAAATTTCCCACATACCAATCGCGTGACGCTCGCCAATTTTCGACCGTGATTCTCAAGTGATCTAGTTTTACCATCGCCGCGCCTCTACTTTGAGAGTGCCGTTTGAGTCCAGCAAGGGCATCATCGCCCAACCTTCCAGATTGTTGCAAGACTCTCCCAACATATCGCTTGGCGTCTTGAGAGCGATATACTGCGCGAATAAATTCTGATGAAGGCTGACATCCAAATTCGCAAAGCTATCGCAGCAGATATTTCGACGCTACGCGCGCTGATCGACGCATCCGTACGCGGACTGCAATCCGACGATTACTCGCCCGAACAAATTGAAGGCGCGCTGAAAAGTGTTTTTGGCGTCGATTCCCAATTAATCGCTGACGAAACATATTTCATCGCGGAAGCTAAATTGGAAACCAAAACTGAAAATGCGAACGTAGTCGCCGTCGGCTGCGGCGGATGGAGCAAACGCAAGACTCTTTTCGGCGGCGATCAGTGGATCGACAGAATAGATTCACTACTCGACCCGCGCACCGACGCCGCGAAAATCCGCTCCTTCTTCGTGCACCCGGAATGGCCGCGCCGGGGAATTGGCAGCGCCATTCTAGAAACTTGCGAAGCCGCCGCTAAGTCCGCGGGATTCACACGCGCCGAAATGGGCGCCACATTAACTGGCGTGAAATTATTTCAGGCCAGAGGCTACGTCCCGCTTGAGTCCATCGAAATTCCGCTGGAAAATGGCGCATCACTTCCAGTTGTCCACATGGCAAAACGATTGTAGCGGCTACTGCAACATCAACCGTGACGGAAATTCGCTCGCAAACACTGGACGTCGAATCTTCTCCGTGCAAGATGCGTCGAGACCCGCAGCACTGCCTTTTTCAATGAACGCGGAGAAAATAGATTTCGTGCAGGGATCACCAAACTGGTGGCCGAAATATCGAATCTTCACGAGCCGCCCTTTGGGAAGCGATTTGACCGCCGCCTCCGCAAGCCATGGTCCCACAGCGCCGTCGACTTCGCCAACAATTATCAGCACAGGAGCATTTGATTTCACCGGATCGATGAAACTGGCGGGAATATCTCCGCGCGGCCATTCGTTGCAGGCGTCGCGGTGAGTGCGCGCTTGAAAATCGCCCAGGAAAGTTCCCGCGGTTTCGCGAGTCAGATCTTCGTCGGTAATGAAGCGGGCGCCTTCGGCACAGGTCACGCTGAAATACATTCCGCGCGCGATTCCACCGCCCACATTTGTAAAGATTGCGAGGCTTTCAAATGGCACAAAATCATTTTGAAATGCTTTGTGAATCACGGCCGGAAAATATCTTGCGCCTGCGGTGTTGTAAAGCATCAACCGCACCCGGTTGGTAAAGCCATTTCTGGATAGAAGCACTGACTGCTTCTGCTTGTCGGACGGACGAATAACATCCACGCGAAGTGGCCCATCGTTGAAGCGGGCAACGAGTGCGTCAAATTCTTCGTGCAGTTTCGGAAAATTATCGTGGCACGTCCGGTCTGCTGCGCAATCTGCGAAAAGTAGATCCAACGCATGCTGCGAGGATCGCGCAAACTGCAGCGGTTGCTTCATACCCGGCGTGCCGACCCCTCCGAGGAATACCGTGCGCACATGATCGCCGTGCTGGCGCAAGTAAACCTGTGAGGCGATCGACGCGTACGAAACGCCGCCAATATTTATTTTGTTGTACCCCAGCGCATCGCGAACTTCATCCAGGTCGTCCATCGCAATCGGAGTCGTATACAGTTTCAGATTGGCAATTTGTTCCAAATTCTCGCGGCATATGCGAAGGCTTTCGCGAAGCGGCGTGCCACCAAAGAATTTCTGCAGGTCATCTGGAGAATCACCAACGTCACATTGCAGCGGATTCGATTTTCCCGTTCCGCGCTGATCCACGAAAACCAGGTCGCGAGTTTTCCTAACGCCGGAAAGAAACGTCCGCGCCGCATATGCCACGTTTGTTGCGGCACCTCCTGGCCCGCCTTCGAGCCAGAAGAGTGGATCAGGAGCGGGTGTGGCACTGAGCGCGGGAACTACAATGATATTCAGCGGGATTTTTCGGCCGGACTGAGCTGCGCGGTCTTCGTAAACTTCGTATGCGCCGCAGCGAGCTTCTTCCGGCAGTGCGGAAACGTTGCAAGGTTGCAACGCAACGCGCGAGGCCGGAGTTGGAAACGGATTGCGCGAATTCGCAAGCCGCGCCGAGTTCGAGCAGGACGCGCAGAAGACGCACCCGGCAATCGCCGCGAGAAAAGCGAATTTACCAGCGGGACTCATTTCGCCATTACCAGCCTTCGTAGACAGCCTAATGAACGTACGCGCTCCGTTGCAAAACGTTTCAATGAATTATTGTTCTGAACCGGGGAGGGATGGAATTAATTACTGCGCGTGCGGCGTGGATGCCGTGGAAATTTCGCGCTTAATCGCCGCCAACGCCTGCTGCGCATTTCCAATTCGCTGATAATGCGTAGCCTCAGTGCGTTCATGCACTTCCGAAGTAAATAAAAATTTCCGCACGGTGAAATCATATTTGTACAAGCGCGGAAGCCATATGCCCGGTTCAACTTCCTGTTGTTCAATCAGCGCGTGGCCATCGCGATAAACTTTTCCCGCAACTCCGCCGACGAATGAAATGTCTGTCATGAGCACGGCTTCCAACTGCGCAAGCTGCGCCGATTTCTCGTCCACCCAGGCCGTGGCCGTCGCGTGCTTCAGGAATTCAGTTCTAATTGACGTCGCCTGATACTTCGGATTTGGATCCAAATGGAATTTAGAAAGTGTGCGGCCGTCGCGCACTTCGCGCCCCATCCACGTGAAAATAAACGCCTTTTGAATCGAGGCTACCAATTCTTTTCGATCGCTGTTTCGCTTTTCGATTTTCTCGCGGTCGCGCTTAGTTTGTGGATTGGAAGGATCGGCGGCCGTTTCCAGCAAATGTTCCGTAGCAATCATTTGTTCCCGAATCACGGCTGGGTCGGAAGCGCGTCCATGTTCCGACAACAGAATTCGCGCGTAGCCCGCGCCCGTGGGAATCATCCGCAGTGTGCGATCTTCGCCCGCGGCGGGACTGACGTCGTGATCGTGAACCACATGCCGCTCGACCCGCTCGTAAACTTGCAGCGCGTCATCATCTATGTCTTGATTGGCAAGCGCGCGCGCAACCAGCGATTTCTGCTCGGCCTCGGTGGGTGGATTTTCAGTGTTAAGTTGTGCGTGACTCGACGCGACCGCGAATGCGGCGAGTAATGTTGCAAGCAGAATTAGCGTTCGGCGCATTTGTCGATGGAGTCCCGCTCTAAGCGGACGAATGTTTCCAGTTTGTTGGATTCGGCCCGCGATGACTCCGTTGCTTTCAGACGACTATCGAGCGCGTCCTGGATTCTAACGCGCCACCGGATATTACCGAAAAGCGCGGCGCAATGCTAAATTCGCACACTTCTCAAACGGCAGTGATATGATTCTTGTAGAAGGTATTTTTATGGGCATGGTTGTATTCGTTGTCGTAGTTACTCTCCTGGCTCTCGGTCGTTTCGGGTGTCGGCTCATGCCGTTTGAAATTGGCTCCCGGATTCTATCGAATAGCTTGTCGCGAGCTCTGTATGGCGGACGCATCCATCAGACTTCAAAAGCACCGGATCACCCACTTTCAAACTGAGTCAAAACAGCCCTTTGCATGCCGCATTGGTGCTGTTTAGGCACTGTTTCGACGCGAATTCGACGATTTCACGCTAACTCGAAACATTTTTGGGCATCTAAACGTTCTATTATATAGAGATAGCCGCTTAACCAGCAGCCACAGGTGCGCATGGACCAGCCCGGAAATCAAAGAAGAGTGTCAGCAAAGGTCGCGCTGGGCGAAACATTCAGCCTGGCACTGGACGCGCTGCGCTCCCACAAATTGCGCAGCTTCCTCACTCTGCTTGGAATCATCCTCGCGGTGGCCACGCTCGTCGGCGTCATGTCCATCGTTTCAGGATTGAATGGATATATTTCCGACAAAGTAGCGAACCTTGGTGCGAACGCGTTTGTCGTGAACCGCTTCGGCATCATCACTAATCAAGATCAATTCCTAAAGGCGCAGAAGCGCCCGCTGGTGACCTACGACGATTATCAGGCGCTGCTGGATCACATGAAGTTGGCTCAGGCAGTAGCCGTGCTGGAAAACACCACACTCGATGTGCGCGGTGGCGGCCAGCTTGATGAGGACACCAGCGTATTCGGCGTTTCACCGAATTACGTGGAAGTTCGCGCCATCGGCATCGATCGCGGTCGCGCAATTTCCGATGCGGACGATGAGCACCGTTCCGCCGTTTGCGTTCTGGGGATGGCCGTGGTGAACAAACTTTTTCCCAATGTGGACCCGCTGGGAAAATTTGTCCGCGCCGGCCCGGAAGAATTTCAAGTGATTGGTGTTACGACGCCGCTGGGCACCGTGTTCGGCCAGCCGCAGGATAATTACATTCAAATTCCGTTCCACAGTTACGAAAAATCCTGGCATACGGCGCAGAATTCGCTGGCATTTTTTGTGGAAGCTCGCTCGCCGGAATTGATTGACGCCGCCGAAGACGAAGTGCGCGTGGTTCTTCGCGCGCGCCGCCACATCCCTTACGACGATGCCGACAATTTCGGAATCATCGGGTCCAGCTCCATCACAAATTTGTGGCAGCAATTGACGGGAAATATTTTCGGGCTGGCCATCTGGCTCACCTCCGTGTTTTTGGTCGTCGGCGGAATTGTAATTATG